>NZ_RZPW01000242.1:0-8152 GCF_003998455.1 Mesorhizobium sp. M7A.F.Ca.CA.001.08.2.1
TCGAAGAACAGGGTGATGTCGGCCTCGCGCGCCGCCAGACCCGCCACAAGTGCCGCGAGCACGACATCGAGCTGCGGGATGGGGCTCGACTGGAAGGCAAGGTCGAGTTCCGCCGGGCTCTGGACCAGATGGCGCAGCGCGCCCACCAGATGCGATAGGAAGGCGCCCTCATCATTGTCCGTCGCCTCGCAGGACAGCCATGCCGTCAGCCTGCCGTGGCGTGCGATTTCCGCAGCCCATTGCGCCATCGTCGTCGATTTGCCGAAGCCAGCGGGCGCGGCGAACAGCACGATGCGCGTGTCGATATGACGCTCCAGCGTCGACAGAATGGTCTCGCGGCGCACCCATCGGCGATGGTGCGGCGACGCTTGGCTGACGGATTGCGGAGCTGTTCTCATCTAGGTCCGCACAGCCTGTAGCTCTCTGGGGGAGAGTCGCCGCAGCCGCTCCACTCCGCTTCGATCAGCGGAATTTGCGGTGCGGCATCGCGCGGCAAGGTTCCCTTGATACGGGGATCGTCGACGATCTCAAATCCGGTAGCGAAGGGCACGAACCCGCAGGCGCTGTAGAATCCGATGACGCTGTGATGATCGAAGCTGCTTGTATGCAGCCAGATGCGGCTCGGGTTGAGACGCCATGCGAGCTCCAGTGCCCCGGCCATCAGCCGTTTGCCGAAACCGCGGCCGGTCAGGGACGGGAACAGGCCGAAATAGGTGATCTCGATCTCGTTATTGTCGGCGGCGAAGAACTCGACCATGCCGAGATGCGCGCCGGTTTCGTCATGGCCGTAGTAGAGATGCTGGCGCGGGTCGGCGAAATGCTCGGTGATTTCGGCATCGGACATTTCGGAAACGCGGTCCCACAGCCAGGGTGCGCCGATCTTGAGAAAGATCGCCCGGTAGGAAACGCAGTCGGGCGTCGTGATCCGTGTCATGCCCAAAGGGCGCGCGAGATCCGGCTGCGGCGTACGCGCTTCCATCCAGGTCACCGCATTGGCAAGCTTGCCAGCCGGCAGGCGATGGTAGCCAATGGCGAGATCGGTGATTTCGGCGGGCATCGTGTCTTCTGTGATCAACGCATTCCTCGTCATGTCTTCCAGAGATAGCAGTATCGGCTTGCTGCATCCGATGCCAACTCCCCCAAGACCATGGCAGCATCGAACGGCAAGTCCTGGACTGAAAGTTTGGCGCGCATGCCTCTTGCATTTCACAGGAATGGCATATGAGATATGATACACCATCCAGATGAAAGTGAAATATGATGCCTGAGCGGATTGCGGATGAGGCCATTCTGAGCGCAGTCGATGATGGCTTCGCCCGACAGGTCGCGTTTCTGCAAGACCTCGTGCGCTTTCCCTCCCAACGTAGCGAGGAACACCCCGCGCAGTCGTTTATGGCCGCCGCCTACGAGGCGGATGGCTACGCGGTCGACATGTGGCGCGTCGATGTCGACGTGATTCGCGACCTGCCGGGTTTTTCCCCCGTGGCGGTCTCTTACGACGATGCCTTCAACGTCGTTGCTACCCACACGCCGCGAAACGCGACCGGCCGCTCGCTGATCCTCAACGGCCATATCGATGTCGTTCCGACCGGACCGCTCGACCGCTGGGTCCGCGATCCCTACGATCCGGCGATCGAGGATGGCTGGATGCATGGCCGCGGCGCCGGCGACATGAAGGCCGGCCTGTCCGCCTGCCTCTATGCGCTGAGCGCCTTGCGTAGCCTTGGCTATCAGCCGGCCGCGAACGTGTATCTCCAGTCGGTGGTCGAGGAGGAATGCACCGGCAATGGCGCGCTTGCATGCCTGCAGCGCGGCTATCGCGCCGACGCCGCCTTCATTCCCGAACCGCTGGAGCCGCGGCTGATGCGGGCGCAGGTCGGGCCGATCTGGTTCAGGGTCGAGGTCGACGGCGATCCGCAGCATGCGTCGGGTGCATTTTCGGCCGGCGCCAATGCCATCGAAAAGGCCTTCGTCATCATTCAGGCGCTGAAGCAGCTCGAAATCGTCTGGAACGCGCGCAAGGTCGATGACAGGCATTTCCATGATCACCCGCATCCGATCCGCTTCAACCTCGGCAAGATCGAAGGCGGCGAGTGGACATCGAGCGTTCCGGCGCGCTGTGTCTTCGAGATGCGCGTCGCCACCTATCCCGGCCAGAGGCTCGAAGACGCCAGGGCCGAGCTCGAGGCCTGCATTGCCGTTGCGGCGCGCGCCGATCCGTTCCTGGCCAACCGACCACCCAAGATGACCTACAATGGCTTCATGGCCGAGGGCTATGTGCTGGAGGGCGCCGACGAGATGGAAGCGGTGCTGCGCCGCAGCCATACCGCCGTGTGGGGCGAGCCGCTGACGGAACACGTCACCTCGGCGACCACCGATGCACGTTTCTTCGGCCTCTATGCCGACACGCCGGCGATCGTCTACGGCCCGATCTGCCGCATGCCGCATGGCTATGACGAGGCCGTCGATCTCGACTCGGTGCGCAAGGTCACCCAGACGATCGCGCTGTTCATCGCCGACTGGTGTGGCCTCGAACCTATCGAGGCTAAGCCATGAATGCGGCGGTGCCCGATGCGTTCGGCGAAACACTCGCCGAGGACGCACCGGATGTTTCCACGGCCGACGCGCTCGCCATCCTGCGCCGGCACTACGGGCTGACCGGCACCGCGCGTCCGCTGCCTGGCGAACGCGACCACAATTTCCATATTCAGACCGACGGCGAGGGCGAGTTCGTCCTGAAGATCTCCCATCCGGCGGAAGAAGCTGGCTTCACCGATTTCCAGAACAAGGCGCTCGACCACATCCTTGCGGTCGACCCCACCTTGCCGGTTCCCTCGGTGCGCAAAAGCCTCGAGGATGAAGCGCAGTTCGCGGTCAGCGTCGCTGGATCGGCGCCGCGCATTATCCGGCTGGTGACCTATCTGTCCGGTCAGTTGCTGTCGCGCTCGCCGACTTCCGAGGCGCAGGATCGCAATCTCGGCATCTTCCTCGCCCGCCTTGGCCGGGCGTTGCGCGGCTTCTTCCATCCGGCTGCCGGCAGCGACCTGCTCTGGGACATCCGCAAGGTCGCCAAGACACGGCCGATGATGGCGCACATCACTGATCCGACTCGGAGGGCGATGGTCGAGCGCGCGATCGACTCCTTCGAGGAGCATGCTGCGCCGGTCATTCCCACCCTGCGCGCGCAGATCGTCCACAACGACATGAATTCCTACAATGTGGTGATGGATGCTTCGCGGCCGGAGGTCGTGAGCGGCATTCTCGATTTCGGCGACATGATCCATTCGCCGCTGATCTGCGACCTCGCCATCGGCGCCGTCTACCGCTGGCCGGCGGAAGGCCATCCGCTGGCACCGGCGGCGCGCTTTGTCGCAGGTTATCAGTCGCTCCAACCACTGGAGGAGGAAGAGATTGGCATTCTCTTCGATCTGATCCGTGCCCGACTTGCGCTCATCGTCAACATCGCCAGCTGGCAGGCCGAGCGTTTCCCGGCCAAGCGCGACTACGTGCTGCGCCTCGCCACCGAAGTCTGGGCTTCACTCGAACGGTTGAACGGCCTGTCGTCCACCGATGCCCGCCGCTATTTTCTCGACCATTCCAATCCGGAGTAGATGCTCGTGTCCCAGTCCTCGCCATACCCCGCAAATGCCGACGCGGCTGCATCGGAGCGCGCGCTGCTCGAACGCCGCGCCAGGCTGCTCGGGCCGACCTACCGCACCTTCTACCGCAACCCTATTCATCTGGTGCGCGGCAGCGGTGTGTGGCTCTACGATGCCCAGGGCCGCAAGTTCCTCGACGCCTACAACAACGTCGCCTCGGTCGGCCACTGCCATCCGCGCGTCGTCGAGGCACTGTCCGGGCAGGCCGCAACGCTCAACACCCACACACGCTATCTCAGCGAGATCATCCTCGATTACGCGGAAAAGCTTCTCGGCACCGTTCCGGCCCATCTCGGCCACGCCATGTTCACCTGCACCGGCAGCGAGGCGAACGACCTTGCCATCCGCATTGCCCAGCATTCCAGCGGCGGCACCGGGGTGATCATCACCGATTTCGCCTATCACGGCGCCACCATAGCGACGGCGCAACTGTCGCCGGCGGCGGTCGGGGCAAAGGGGGTACCAGCGCACCACCGCACGGTGGCAGCGCCGGACACGTTCCGCGACCATGGCCGGGCCGCGCATGATTTCGCCGGAAATGTCGCCGCTGCCATAGAGGACATGCGAGCAAAAGGCATCAAGCCGGCGGCGCTGCTTCTCGACTCGGCCTTTTCCAGCGACGGCATTTTCTTTCCCGATGCGAAGGTGATGCGCGAGGCAGCCGATCACGTCAAAAAGGCCGGCGGCATCGTCATCGCCGATGAGGTCCAGTCCGGCTTCGGCCGGCTTGGCCAGGGCATGTGGGGCTTCGCAAACTATGGCATCGAGCCTGACATCGTCACGATGGGCAAGCCGATCGGCGATGGGCACCCGATGGGCGCCGTGCTCGTGCGGCCGCAGCTTGTCGCCTCCTTCGGTTCGAACACCGGCTACTTCAACACCTTCGGCGGCAATCCGGTCGCGGCCGCTGTCGGCCTCGCCGTTCTCGATGTCATCGAAGGCGAGGGGCTGATCGAGAATGCGCGCAATGTCGGCGCCTATACGAGTGAACTGCTGCGCGCCCTGCAGGGCCGGCACGGCGCGGTCGCTGATGTCAGGCACAACGGCCTCTATTTCGGCGTCGAGCTGACGGCGGACGGCGACGAGGCTGTGGCCGCCACCAAGACATCGGCGGTCGTCGAAGCCATGCGCGAGGACGGCGTGCTGATCTCGTCCTGCGGTCCGCGCGGCAATGTGCTGAAGATCAGGCCGCCACTGCCCTTTGCCAGGGACAATGCCGAGCAACTGGCCGAGACGCTCGATCGCGCTCTGTCGAACTGGTGATCGGAGCGGCCCGCGTATGCTGAAGCTTGAACATCAGACCCTGAATGACCGCGCCTATGGCGCGCTCAAGCAGGAGTTGATTTCCGGCGGCTTCAGCCCGGGCCAGGCGCTGGTCATCCGCAAGCTCGCCGAGACGTTCGGCATCTCGACGACACCGATCCGCGAGGCGCTGCAGAGGCTTGTCGCCGAGCGGCTGCTCGAGATGCAGAACAACCGCTCGGTCATCGTGCCGTTGCTGTCCGCGCCTGCCTTCGAGGAGCTGACGCGCATCCGCATCGCCGTCGAGGGACTGGCGGGCGAGATGGCGGCGACCAGGATGAGCGAAAGCGGGCTGGCTGACATCCAGGCGACGCTCGCCGGCATGCAGCGTGCCATTGAGGCCGGCGACGCCAGGGCCTATCTCTCATTGAACGAGGCGTTCCACTTCGCCATCTACCAGCATGCCGGCGCGCCGATCCTTTTGAACATGATCCGCGACCTCTGGGGGCGGGTCGGGCCTTATCTCAAGCTGCTGATGCAGGCCGATCGCTACATCCCGCAGTCCAACGACGCGCATCGCAAGATCGTCGCCGCACTGGAGCAGCGCAGCGGTCCCACTGTGCGGATTTTCATAGAAGAGGACATCGCCGTGGCGGCCGCTGTGCTGTCTGCAAACCTTGACGCTGCCAGGGAGCCGTCGGCCTAGCTCGTCCCGTCCAGCCGGTCGCGCAGCATGCTCCAGCCGAGCAGCATGTTGGGCGCGTGCCGCAGCACGGCGTGGAACGGTATTGGCGCCGGCGGCGCGAAGGGCAGCGGCAGGTCGCGGGCGTCGCTGCCGGCGGCCCAGTCGGCCAGAACCTTGCCCATCGCCGTCGTCATGGCGATGCCGCGCCCGTTGCAGGCGCGACCGGCGATCAGTCCCGGACCGAGGTCGATCAGGTGCGGCAGGAAATCCGGTTCGACCGCTGCCATTCCCGACCAGCTGTAGGCAAGCGGCGGCAGGTCGGGCAGACCGAGATGCCGGCCGAGCCTTCGCCAGATCGTCTGCGGTACGCGCGTATCCGCACCGGCGCCAAGGATATGCATGCCGCCGCTGATCAGCCGGTTTTCGGCGTCGAAGCGGAAGGTGAACAGATTGCGTCTGGTGTCACCGACACCTTGCCCGCCGGGAAGCAATCGGTTGCGCACTTCACGAGGCAGCGGCGCTGTCGCGATCTGGAAGACTTTCAGCGGGAAATAGGTTCGCTGCAATGACGGATTGAGGGACCGGCCATAGGCGTTGGTGGCGATCAGCACCTTGCCCGCGCGTACTGAGCCAGATGGCGTTTTCAGCATCCAACCATCGGCTGTCCGATCAACCGAGGTGACGCGCGTCTGCTCGAAGATCTTCGCGCCGGCCTTCTCCGCCGCATCCGCGAGCCCGCGCGCATAGGCGACCGGATTGAGCACGCCGCCGGAACGATCCATCCAGCCGCCGACATAGCCTGGCACGCCGGTCCGTGTTTCGATTTCCTGCCGATCCAATGTGGCTGCCGGCCGGCCACGCTGTGCCCACTGCCCGGCACGTGACTTGACCTTTTCAAAGGCGGCAGGCGAATGCGCCGGCTGGATCCATCCGTTCTGCACGGCGTCGCAGTCGATGCCGTGCTGCCGGATCAGGCGGAAAACCAGGTCGGCGCTGCCGGCGGCGAAATCGATCAGCCTTTCGCCGCGCGACGGTCCGAGATGGGCCAGTATATCGACTGGATCCATTTTGGCGAAGTTCGGCACGACAAAGCCCGCATTCCTGCCGGTCGCACCCCAGGCGATGAACTCGGCTTCGAGAACGGCGACGGAAAGTCCTTTCCCCGCCGCATGCAGCGCCGTTGAAAGGCCAGAAAAGCCGCCGCCGACGATTGCTAGGTCGACATCGAGCCCGCCTTGCAGTGCCGGCCGCTCACGTCGATTGCGGCCGACGGCATGCCAGAGCGAAACGCCGTGCGCTTCCTGCCGGATGACGGCATTCATGAGCTGGAACTGCTCCTGTCTGCAGCGATCCTCGCCCGCTTGCCAAACCAAGGCCGCCGTGGCCTGTCGCCGAACAGCCCGTTCGGCCGGACCAGCAGGATAACGCAGAGCATGACGCCGATGGCGGCGATCTGCAGCGCGGCGGCACGAGCCTGCTGTTCCGGCGGGAAGAGGATGCTGGTCAGCGTGCCCGACCCAGCCCATATCGCCCAGACCAGGATGCTGCCGACGACGGCGCCGAGATTGCTGCCCGAGCCGCCGACGATCAGCATCACCCAGACCTGGAAAGTCAGGATCGGTAAATAATTGTCCGGCGCGATGAAGCCGGTGAAATGCGCCTGCAGTGCACCGGCCAGCGCCATGATGGCGCCGCCCACGGCAAAGGCCTGGACGCGATAGAAACGCGCGCTCTTGCCAAGCGAGATCGCCGCCCGCTCATCCTCGCGTAGCGCCTTCAGCACGCGGCCCCACGGGCTGCGCGACAGATGTTCCAAAGCGAGATAGGCGACCAGAGTCACCGCCGCGACCACGGCAAGGTTCGACAGGTTGAACAGCAGCGGCGTCTCGGCAAGGCTGCCGAAGGGGCGCGGGATGAAGCCGATGCCGAACGGGCCGCCGGTCAGTTTCTGCGCGTTGAGCGCGACCAGTTGCACGACGACGGCGACGCCGAAGGTGGTGATCGCCAGATAGTCGGACCTGAGCCGCAGCGTCGCCATGGCAGTTAACGCCGCGGCAATGCCGCCGACGACCATGGCGCCCGCCCAGCCGACAACGATCGGCAGGCCAAGGCCACCCAGCCGCGCGGCGTCGTCGGGAGTGGTCAGCAATGCCGAGGTGTAGGCGCCGATGGCGACGAAGCCGGCAAGGCCGACATTGAACAGGCCGGTCAGGCCCCACTGCAAATTGAGCCCCAGCGTGACCAGCGAAAAGATCAGCGCGGTGGTCAGGAAGAAGGCGCCGTAGCCGATCAGATCCATCAGCGTTCCCTCACACCAAACAGGCCGATCGGCCGCACGAACAGCACCGCCATCAGGATGATGAAGGAGACGGCGGCGCGCCATTCGGCGCCGATCAGCTGCACGGCACCGGCCTCGGCGAGCCCGATGATCAGGCCGCCGAGCACGGCGCCGGGGATGCTGCCGATGCCGCCGAGAATGGCGGCGGCAAACATCGGCAATAGCATGTCGAAGCCCATGAACGGGCGGATCTGCACCAGGATGCCGACTGTCTCTTATACAAACTCC
>NZ_RZPW01000243.1:0-8125 GCF_003998455.1 Mesorhizobium sp. M7A.F.Ca.CA.001.08.2.1
GGGCGTCATCGACCGGCTGAAGGCGCGCGGCCTGGTCGAGCTTTCCAGGCACGAGGTCGACAAAAGACGGCTGCTGGTCAATCTGACCGCGGCAGGCCGCGAAGCCATCGAGCGCCTGATCCCGCTGGCGCGCGAGATCACAAAGGAGACGCTGGCGCCGCTCTCGGCCAAGGAGATCGCCACCTTCATGAAGCTGCTGGTGAAGCTGGCTTAGACCCGCCGGGCGCCAAAGGAGGCACCCGGCAGGAAGTTTGCCTCAGAGGCCGTTGTCCTTCAGCACCTGGGCGGCGTTTTCCTTGGTGATCTTCTCGGTTGGCAGGGTAATGGTCTTTTCGACTTTCTCGCCGTTGAGGAACTTGATCGCCTGGCGCAGGCCTTCGGCACCGGGAGTGACATAGGTGAAGGTCGCCGTCAGCTCGCCCTTGTTCACCATCTGCACGCCTTCATTGGGCAGGCCGTCGATACCAATGAACTTGATGTCCTTCTCGCGGCCGACATCCTTGGCGGCGAGATAGGCGCCATAGGCCATCGGGTCGTTGTGGCCGTAGACGAGATCGATCTTCTCGTTGCTCTTCAGCGCGTTGGCCATCAGATTGTAGGCCTGGTCCTGCTTCCAGTCGCCCGATTGCTGGTCAAGCAGATATTTGATGCCCGGCTCCTTGTCGGTGAATTCGTGAAAGCCGTCATGGCGGTCATGCGCCGGCTGGGTGCCCATGCCGCCCCAGATCTCGACGACATTGCCTGCAGCCTTGCCCTTGCCGCCCAGCAGTTCGACGGCATATTCGCCGGCCGCGCGGCCGATCAGCGCGTTGTCGCCGCCGACGAACTGCGTGTAGTCCTTGGTGTCGACATTGCGGTCGAGCACGAAGACCGGGATCTTGGCGTCGATCGCCTGCTGCACGACGCCGGTCAGGCCGGCCGATTCCTTCGGTGACACCAACAGCGCATCGACCTCCTGGCGGATCAGGTTCTCGACATCGGCGACCTGCTTTTCGGTCTTGTCCTCGCCGTCGGTGATGATCAGCTCAACCTCGGGGTGCTTGGCGGCTTCGGCCAGGATGTCTTTGTTGAACTGCGCGCGCCAGGGCTCGATGGTCGTCACCTGCGAGAAGCCGATCTTCCACTTCTTGTCCTGGGCATAGGCATTGCCGGTGGTCAGCAGCGCGGTGGTGGTCAGCAGTGCCGCGGTCACGGCGGCAAGCTTCAGCATGTCACGTCGTTTCATTTTTTGTTTCCTCCGAGATTGAGAGACGGTGTCTCTTGCGACGGCCGCTTTGCCGCGGCCGTTTCCTTGTGCGCCGATTGCCCGCCGGGCAGGCGCAGATAGGCCAGGAGATCACCGGCATTGCGCTCCTGCACGAGCACGGTGCCGATGATGATCATCCCCTTCAGCACCAGCTGAAGGTTCGAATTGATGTTGTGGAGCTGCAGGATGTTGGAGAGCAGACCGAAGATTAGCACGCCGCAGAACGTGCCGATGAGGCTGCCGCGCCCGCCCATCAGGCTGGTGCCGCCTATGACCACAGCGGCAATGGCGTCGAGCTCCAGCCCGGCGCCGGCATCCGGCTTGCCTTGCCGGTACTGCGCGACATAGAGCACGGCGGCAATGCCGGCGAGCAGCCCGGAGACGGCATAGGTGGCGATCTTGACGCGGCCGGCGGCGATGCCGGAGAGGCGCGCCGCCTCCTCGTTGCCGCCGATGGCATAGACATAGCGGCCGAACGGCGTGAAGCGCAGCACCGCGCCGTAGATCACGATGGCGCCGAGGAAGAACAGGCCCGGCATCGGGATGATGCCGAACACCAGCGAGCGCAGGATCTCGAAATCGGCGGTGGCGTTGGAGCCGGTATAGACCGGCAGCACCGCATTGTTCTGGCCGGCGGTCAGCCGTGCGATGCCGAGCGCCGTCACCATCATAGCCAGGGTGACGATGAAGGGCTGCAGCCGTCCGGCAACGATGATGAAGCCGTTGAGCGCGCCGAACAGCAAACCAACGCACGGCGCCACCAGCAGCACGCCGAGCACGCCGAATTTCGGCTCGATCTGCGGCAGCAGAAACCACAGCGACAGGCAGCACAAGACCACGCCGACGACGGCGGGCGTGATCAGGCCGCGAATCCCGTCCAGCCTGATCTCGCGGACGAGATCGGCGCCGGCACGGGACTTTGCCAGGTTCTGGAAGATGAAGCGGGTGACGACGAAACCGAGGCAAAGCGCCACCAGCGCGACGGTCGGCACGCCCAGCACGACGCCCGGCGTCACGCCTGGGACCGTCAGCAGCATGGCACAGACCACCGAGCAGATGGCCATCAGCGAGCCGACGGAGAGATCGATGCCGCCGGTGACGATGACAGCCGTCATGCCGGTGGCGATCAGCCCGGTGGTCGAGACCTGGCGCAGCACGTCGAGCAGGTTGCCGTAGGAGAGGAAGATGTTGTTGCCCTTGGAACTCATCGGCGAGCCCAGCACGCCGATCAGGAAGATGGCGATCAGGCCCCAGTAGAGCTTGGTACGGGACAGGAGTTTCAGGGCAGTCATGCGGCTGGTCTCGATATGGTCCTGCGCGGGGCGGCGAGACGCATGATGGCCTCCTCGCTGGCCGCGTCGCGGGAAAGAATGCCTGTCTGGCGGCCATCGGCCATCACCAGGATGCGGTCGGAGAGATGCAAAAGCTCCGGCAGTTCGGAGCTGATGACGGCGATGGCCAGTCCATCGCGCGCCAGCTTGAAGATCAGGTCGTAGATCTCGCGTTTGGCGCCGACATCGATGCCGCGCGTCGGCTCGTCCAGCAAAAGCACCCTCGGCCTGGTCGCCAGCCACTTTCCGATGACGACCTTCTGCTGGTTGCCGCCCGACAGCGAGCCGACCAGCGGCAGCGCGACATTGTCTGCGATCGAAGCCTGCAGATGCAGGCCTTGCGTCTTGCGGTCCTCGGTGACCAGTGCAATGCCCAGCCGCCTTGCGTTGCGGGGCGAACGGATATCCACAGGCCGGCCGTCGACCTGGATTTCGCCACCGGTGCGGCCATCGCTCGAGCCGAAGATCGCTTCCAGGATCTCGGTTCGGCCCGAACCCAGCAGCCCGCCAATGCCGAGGATCTCTCCGGCGGCAAGATCGAAGCCAACGCCGTCGATCACCGTGCGCCAGCCATGCGCATCGGGCTTCGACAGCGACAGGTTTTCGACCGAAAGCACAATGTTGCCGCCGGAGTGGCGCTCTTCCTGGGAGGAAGCGAGCAGGTTGCGTCCGACCATCGCCGAAATGATCGCATCTTCGTCCAGCCTGGCCATCGGCTCGGTCAGTACATGGCGCCCGTCGCGAAACACGGTGACGCGGCTGGCCAGATGCATGACCTCGTCGATGCGGTGCGAGATGTAGACGATGGCGACACCGCTCTCGGCAAGCTGGCGGATGATGCGGAACAGCCGCTGGCATTCGGCCGGCGACAGCGCCGAGGTCGGCTCGTCCATGATCAGGATGCGTGCCGACATCGACAGCGCCTTGGCGATCTCGACCAGCTGCTGCTCGCCGACACGCAGGGCACCGACGCGGGCTTGCGGATCGAGCTCGATGCCGAGCCGCTGCAACAAAGCGCCCGCCGCGCGGCTGCTTGCCTTGCGGTCGACAATCAGCCCGGCGATCAGCTTCTCGCGGCCAAGGAAGATGTTGTCGGCGACGCTGAGTTCGGGCACCAGGTTGAGCTCCTGATGAATGATGGCAATGCCGGCATCCTCGGCGTCGCGTACGCCAGCGAAATTGACAGGGTGGCCATCGACGCTGACCGTGCCTTCATAGCCGGTGTAGACGCCGGAGAGGATCTTCATCAGCGTCGACTTGCCGGCGCCGTTCTCGCCCATCAAGGCATGAACCTCGCCGCGCCGCAGCTCGAAGCCGACATCGACCAGGGCGGCGATGCCGCCGAAGCTCTTGGAAATATGCTCGGCGCTCAGAACGGTGTCCGACCGATCGGCAGCGCCGTGCTGCGGGGAAAGGGAACTGCTCTCTCGCATGACAATGGCGGCCTCCCTTCCGTCCTCGTCAACTTCCCGCAAACGCTAATCTAAACGTTTCGATCATGTCAAGCTGATATGAGGTGCCGCATGTTTACTGCATTTCGATTCTTGCTAAAAAGGACAGGATTCCGTACGTATTGGCCGGCAAGGGTGGCGAAACGTTTCGAAAATGACAGCATCAGGGCAAAAAAAACACCGGAAATCCACCGCGCCCACCATGCTTCATGTGGCTGAAGCGGCGCGTGTTTCTGTCGCCACCGTTTCGGCGCTGATCAACGGCACGGCGACGGTCAGTCCGGAGCTTAGCCAGCGCATCGAACAGGCGATCCGCGATATCGGCTACAAGCGCAACGCGATCGCCCGCAGCCTGAAGATGGGCACGACCCGCACGATCGGACTGACCGTGCCGCACATCACCAACCCATTCTTCACCGATGTCGTCTCGGTCATCCAGCAGGCCTTCGACCGGGCCGGCTATGCCGTCATGCTGTGCTGCACGGACGAGGATTTGAACACCCAGGACGATCAGATCAAGCTGCTGCTCGATCGCATGGTCGACGGGCTGATCGTGGCGCGCGTCGGCGACGGCGCGATCCTCAAGCGGATCGTCGACGACGCCAACGTGCCGGTGGTGCTGCTCGATCGTATCTGCAAAGGCGTCGACACCGATGCCGTGGTGCTGGACAACCAGCGCGCGGTGTTCGACGCCATCACCTATCTGATCAATCTCGGCCACCGGCGCATCGGTTACATCACCGGCACGTCGGACATTTCGCCGATGCATGACCGCATGGCGGGATATCGCGAGGCGCTTCACGCCGCCGGCCTGCCGATCGCGGAGGAGCTGATCCGCTTCGGCAATTTTCATGAGATCGACGGCTACAACGCGACCATGCAGATGCTGTCCTCGCACGATCGGCCAAGCGCGATCTTCTCGGCCAACAACCCGATGGTGATCGGCACCATGAAGGCGATCCGCGACATCGGCCTGTCCTGCCCGGAAGACATTTCGGTTGCCTGCTTCGACGACTTTCCATGGTCCGACGTGTTTCAGCCGCAGCTGACCACCGTCGCGCAGCCGGTGCAGGCGATCGGCGAACAAGCGGCCAATCTGCTTCTCGACCGTCTCGCCGGCAACAGGGACGCGCCGCCGCGCAAGCTTTTTCTCAAGGGTCGGCTGATGATCCGCAATTCCTGTCGCCCGCTCGGGGCGATTGCGCAGAGCGTGAGCGCGTAGTCTTTCGCCCAGCGTATATTCCTGTCAGGACTTGTCAGGCCGCCTGCGACAGCGATTTGTGCGCCTCGGCCAGGATCTCGAACGACCGTACCCGCGGCGCATGATCAAAAATCTGCGCGGTGACCATCAGCTCGTCGGCACCGGTGCGGCGCACGAAGGCATCGATGCCTTGCCGCACCGTTTCCGGGGAGCCGACGACGGCGCAGGACAATGCCTGGCCGAGCATGGTCTTTGCCATCGGATCGAGATCGCGGTCATAGTTCTCGACAGGTGGCGGCAGCCGGCCGGCACGGCCGGTGCGCAGATTGACGAAAGCCTGTTGCAGCGAGGTGAACAGCAAACGAGCCTCGGCATCGGTGGGCGCGGCAAAGACGTTGAGGCCAAGCATGACATGCGGCTTGTCGAGCTGCTCGGAGGGCTGGAAGCGCGAGCGGTAGACATCCAGCGCGTGATCCAGATCCGCCGGCGCGAAATGCGAGGCGAAGGCATAGGGCAGGCCGAGCATGGCGGCAAGCTGCGCGCCGTAGAGGCTGGAGCCAAGGATCCAGACCGGCACGCCCTGGCCTTCGCCGGGCACGGCACGGATGCGCTGGCCTTCCTCGGCCGGCTGGAAATAGCCCATCAACTCGACGACATCCTGCGGGAAATTGTCGACCCCGGCCTCGAGATTGCGGCGCAAGGCGCGGGCGGTACCCATGTCGGTGCCGGGCGCC
Source organism: Mesorhizobium sp. M7A.F.Ca.CA.001.08.2.1 (assembly GCF_003998455.1). Lineage (NCBI taxonomy): Bacteria > Pseudomonadati > Pseudomonadota > Alphaproteobacteria > Hyphomicrobiales > Phyllobacteriaceae > Mesorhizobium > Mesorhizobium sp. M7A.F.Ca.CA.001.08.2.1. Next base: position 5,964 of record NZ_RZPW01000243.1, read on the forward strand.
CGGCCGATGCCGAGATCGATGCGGCCCGGATGCAATGCGGCCAGCGTGCCGAACTGCTCGGCAATCACCAGCGGCGAATGGTTGGGCAGCATGATGCCGCCGGCGCCGACACGAATGGTCTTGGTGCCGCCGGCGACATGGGCAATGACGACGGCTGTGGCGGCACTGGCAATACCCGGCATGTTGTGATGCTCGGCCAGCCAGAAACGCTTGTAGCCCAGGCGCTCGGCATGGCGGGCAAGATCGAGCGAATTGGCCAGCGACTGCGAGGCATCGCTGCCTTCGACGATCGGCGACAGGTCGAGAACGGAAAGGTCGGTCATGGGTGGGATCCTGTGTCAGGACCGCATGTAGGAAGCATCCGGCGGCGCCGCAAATTCAAAAATATTGATCAGCCTTTGACAGCTTCGGAGTCGGCGATGTCGTCCTCCTCGACGACAACCGCGTGCTGCGCGGCGAGAAAATTGCCGACATGGCTGAGCCCATCGAAATGATCGCAGAACACCTTGATGACGACCAGCAGCGGCACCGCCATCAGGGCGCCGACGAAACCCCACAGCCATGACCAGAAGGCGATGGCGATGAAGATCGCCACGGCGTTGATCTCGAGGCGCCTGCCGACCACCATCGGCGTCACGAACTGGCCTTCGACGATGTCGCACAAGATCACGAAGGCCGGCGCCAGAAGCGCGTAGAAGATGGTATCGAAGCTGATCAACGCCATGACCGTGACAAGCACGATGGTGATCAGTGCTCCGACATAGGGCAGGAAATTGAGCAGGGCGGCAGCAACGCCCCAGACCAGCGGATTGGGTACGCCGAGCGCCCAAAGACCGAGAGCGATGACCGTGCCGAGGCCGGCATTGATGATGGTGACGGTGAGCAGATAGTGCGAGATTTCGCGTTCGACGTCATAGACGACGCGCAGCGCCCGCTTCTTTTCGCTGAGGCTGGCGAAGGACTGGATGATCTTTTCATAAAACATCGTGCCGGAGGCGAGCAGGAACAGCGACAGCACGAAGATGATGGTGAGGCCTGTTCCCGCCGACAGGATGTTGCTGGCGGCCGCCGACAGGATGCCGGACTGCGCTACCGCCACCTTCTGAATGCCCGACTCCTGCGAGGTCTCGGTCAGTTGTTCGATCTGATGCGAAATCTGCATGATCTTCTCGAGCGGCTGTCGCAATTGCGCCAACCGTTCGGTGAGCTTCTGGCCGATCGACGAGGTGTTGTTGATAAGATCGATTATCGGGCCACTGAGCAGATAGCCGGCGGTGGCGAACACACAGAGGGACAACAGCACCAGAAGGGTTGCCGAGATCACTTCCGGGATACCGTGCTTGCGCAGCAGCCGGACGATCGGCGTCAGCGTCAGCGCAAGCAGGAAAGCCAGAAGCACTGGCATGAAGAAAGCGCGGGCGAAATAAAGCGCGTAGATGGCCATGAAGAGAAAGATGCCGATCAGCAACGAGCGCATCAGACGCGTGTCGGCGCGAGCCGCGACGCGCGAATCCGGTTCATCGGAAACGTCCTGACCCCAGGCTGTGGGTTCGGTTTTCATGGTCACCCCTCAAGCCGGCGCCCCTTCGCACGGCAATCGCCTCCATGAAACGCAGAGTTACGGGCGAGGGTTCCATGAGCCGGCTTCGGGATTGAGGCCGCTCGCGCCGGCTCCGGGTCAGGCTGCCGGCGACGTGACGGCTGTGGCGGGCTTGGCTGTTTCCTTGCGAACGATCGGCGCCACCCTGGTGCCGTAGAGTTCGATCGCCTTCATGATCTTGGCATGCGGCATGGTGCCGATCGCCATCTGCAGCAGGAAGCGGTCATTGCCGAAGATCTTGTGCTGGGCGACGATCTTTTCAGCCACTTGCTCGGGACTGCCGACGAACAGGGCGCCTGTGGGGCCGCGCGACTGGTCGAAATGCGCCCGCGAGGTCGGACCCCAGCCGCGCTCGCGGCCGATGCGGTTCATCACCTCCGCCTGCGGGCCGTAGAAATCGTCCGCCGCCTGCTCGGTCGTCTCGGCGATGAAGCCGTGCACGTTGATGCTGGTGGCAAGGCCCGCCGGATCACTGCCGGCGCGTTTGGCGGCTTCGCGGTAGAGATCGAACAGCGGCGCGAAACGCGCCGGCTCGCCGCCAATGATGGCGAGCGCCAGCGGC
>NZ_RZPW01000244.1:0-8109 GCF_003998455.1 Mesorhizobium sp. M7A.F.Ca.CA.001.08.2.1
GTGCTGGTCAATGGCAGGCTGTCCGACCGCTCGTTCAAATCGTGGAAGAAACGCGCCAACATCGCCGAGGCGCTGTTCGAGAACCTGGCTCACGTCGTGGCGCAGTCGGATGTCGATGGCGAGCGGTTTCTCGCGCTCGGCGCGCGGCCGGTGACGGTGTCGGGCAACCTCAAGGTGGACACGTCGCCGCCGCCGGTCGACGAACGGGCGCTGGCGACACTGCGGCGGCAGATAGGCACGCGCCCGACCTGGGCGGCGATCTCGACCCATGACGGCGAGGAAGTGGTCGCGGCTGAAGTCCACGCGACGCTGCACAAGCGCCACCATGGTCTTCTGACGATCGTCGTTCCGCGTCATCCCGATCGAGCCGAGGCGCTTGCGGCGCAGATTTCCGGCATGGGCCTGAAGGTCGCGCGGCGCAGCAAGGGCGACAGGATCACGGCCGACACCGACATATTGCTTGGCGACACGATCGGCGAGATGGGGCTCTATCTCCGGCTGACGGAAATCGCCTTCGTCGGCCGCTCGCTGACCTCCGAGGGTGGCCAGAACCCGCTGGAGCCGGCCATGCTCGACACGGCGGTTCTCGCCGGGCGCAATGTGCAGAATTTTCGCGAGGCCTACCAGCGTCTCCTCGACAGCGGCGGCGCCAAGCTGGTGCGCGATCGCGACATGCTGGCCGGCGCCGTCAATTTCCTCCTGACCAACGAAGTGGCGCGCCACGAGATGATGGCGGCAGGCATTGCGACCGTCGACGAGATGCGCGGTGCGCTGGCGCGTACGCTGAAATCGCTTGAGCCCTACATCCAGCCGCTGGTCGTCAAGTCGCGCCTGAAGGGCGCGAACGGGCGCTAGCGTGGCCTCGGAAGCACCACCATTCTGGTGGGAGGAGCCGGACTGGCGGGTCCTGGCACTGTCGCCGCTGTCGGCCATCTATGCGGCTGCCGCCGGCCGCGGCATGCGGCGGGCCAAGCGTGAGAAGATCGAAGCGCCTGTTCTGTGCATCGGCAATTTCACGGTTGGCGGCACCGGCAAGACACCGGTGGCCATCGCGCTCGCCAAGCAGGCCAAGCGCATGCATCTGAAACCAGGCTTCCTGTCGCGCGGCCATGGCGGCTCCTTCGCCGAGCCGCACGTGGTCGATATCGACCACGACAGCGCCCGGCATGTCGGCGACGAACCGCTGCTGCTCGCCGAACACGCGCCGGTGGCGGTGACGCCGAACCGCGCCGCCGGCGCCCGGCTGCTGCTGGAACGGAATGGCTGCGATTTCCTGATCATGGACGATGGCTTCCAGAGCGCCCGCATCCACATCGACTATGCGCTGGTCGTGGTCGATGCGCGCTACGGGATCGGCAACGGCCGCGTCATTCCGGGGGGGCCGCTCAGGGCCAAAATCGTCGACCAGCTGGTTTTCACCAGCGGGTTGTTGAAAATGGGCGAGGGCACTGCCGCCGACAGCGTGGTCCGCCAGGCGGCACGCGCCGGCCGGGCGATCTTCGAGGCCCATACAGAGCCACGCGGCAAGGCAGGGCTTGCCGGCAAGCGGTTCCTCGCCTTCGCCGGTATAGGCCATCCCGAGAAATTCTTCGACACGGTGCGCGAGGCCGGCGGCGAACTGGCATTGACGCGGCCGTTTCCGGACCATCATTTCTATGCGGAGGACGAACTTGCCGAGTTGGCGGCGACCGCACGCACTGAGGGGCTGGTGCTCATCACCACCGCCAAGGACGCCGCCCGGCTGCGCCACGGCGCCTCACAGGACTTTCTCGACCGGCTCGAGGTGCTGGAGATCGACACGGTCTTCGAACTCGATCACGTTCCCGAGCGCATCATCGACGAGACGCTCGATGCCTGGCGCCAGCGCAAGCTGAAGGGTTAACTGCGCTTACGCAGCTCCGGATGCATCTCGATTTCACGGCGCAGCGAGGCGGTGGCGCTGATATAGGGCTCTTGCCTTGCGACGCTCCAGTACTTCAACTCGTCGAGCGGAATGCTTTCGCCTGTCACCGCGCAGCGCACGAACGCGCCGGGGCTGGTAACCTGGAAGTCGCCATCCAGGTAGCGGATGCGGGCTTCCTTGCCGCCGGGGCCTTCGAAACGGTTCATCATGCGGGGACGCCAGGGTTCATGAGGATTTCATCGCCATAAATTCCCGGCGAGGTCAAGCATGAGACAAGCCTGAGACAATGCTGAACGCTTATTGTGAAGCGGAAAAATGTCGTTGGTGGGCCGCAATGGACGTTTCCTCCGCTCGTCTTCCCGCCCTGCTTAGGGAAGTGATGACGCCGCAAGCCGTGCCCTCGGGGCAGGCTGATCCCGTGATGACGGCACTGGTCAAGGCGCTGGTCCAACCGCCGGCGCCGTCTCTGCTCGCGCAGCAGACAGCGCCGGCGCTGTTGATTTTGCCGGCGGCGCCGATGGCCGTCAAATCGCAGCAGATCGCATCCGCTGGCATCGTCGATGCCTATCTTGCCCAGCTTGAGACGGGCGAAGAGGCGGCGTTGGCAACAGTCGTGGCGAGAAAGGCAAAACCCGAAGCCGAAACGCTGCGAGCCTTCTTGCCGCCTTCGACAACCGCCAATGACAATGCCTCCGCCAAGGTTGCGGGGCTGTCATTGCTGTCGCTTATCCCGCCGCAGGCTCCAATCCCGCGCAACGCTGCCGCCCTGGGTACGCCGGCGGGCAGGCACAGGCCGGCCAATCAATCCCATGGTGCGGTGCCGAACCCTGAGCAGTTGCTGGTGAAAATTGGCTTTGTTTCGATAATGGCCGGTTTGCTGGGAGCGGTGATCCTTGGGTTCGTTTTGTTGTTGCTTCGTTGAGCTTCGAATCGGCCGGTTTTCCATATAGGTCCGGAAGGCCTATCGCTCGGCTTCGATAAACGCCTCGATCTTTTCCTGGGCCAGCCCGGCCTCTGCCGCGATGCGGCGGGCGAGGTCGGCGGCGGCGGCACGCGGCCGCCCCATCGGCCGGTCGAGCCAGTAGGATACCGGGTTGAGGGCTGTGCGCTCATCGACGGGAGTGATGCGGCCCGATTGTAATTGATGTCCGGTCAGCGGCGGGCGGGCCAGCGCGATGCCGAGCCCATAGGCGGCGGCGTCGAGCACCAGATTGTAGTCCTCGAAGCGGCGGTCCTGCGGGCGCGGGCGGTAATCCATGCCTTGCGCGGCAAACCAGGCGCGCCAGGCCGACGCGTCGGAATCATTGATCAGCGGATATTTGAGCAGCCGGGCAGGGTCGCCGCGGCCGATCTCGCGGGCAAGCTCGGGTGACGCGACAGGGAAGACATGTTCCTCGAAAAGCTGCACCGAGATGCGGCCCGGAATGCCGCCGCGTCCACAACGGATCGAGAGGTCGATGCCTTCATCGGCAAGGTCGGCCTGGCGGATGTCGACATCGAGCACGATGCGCAGCTTCGAGGGATTGTTTTCCAGCGCTGCCATGCGCGGCATCAGCCACAGTCCGCTGACCGAGGGGATCGAGGTCAGCCGCACCACCGCCGTGCCACGGGGCTCGACCCAGCGGTCGGAATGGGTCGATATCAGCGCAAAGGCTTCCGCCGTGCGCAGATGCAGCCTGTTGCCTTCGATCGTCAGCGAGACGCCGCGCGCACCACGGTCGAAGACTTTCAATCCCAGCCAGTCCTCGAGCTTGGCGATCTGCCGGCTGACGGCGCCATGGGTGATATTGAGCTTTTCGGCGGCCGCCGAAAAGCTACCTGTTCGCGCCGCCGCATCGAAGGCGCGCAGCGTTTCGAGCGGCACCATTGTGTCCGAGCTGTGATCCATAGTCACAGGTGATCCTCGATTTCGTCGTTTGTCAACCGGGGTGAAAAGGCGTTTTCTGCCTTTCAGGACCGAAGAAATACGAGGGCGGTGAGATGAGCGAGATAACGGGCACGTTGAATTCGACACAGCGAATGGACACCACGGCAGCCATCGCGGTGGCGCTGACGGTGGTTGGTTGGGCCTCCGCCTTTCCCGCTATCCGAGCCGGTCTCGCCGCCTTCGGCCCACTGGAACTGGGTGCGTTGCGCTTTGCCATCGCCGCTGTGCCGGCGGCGATCTTCCTGGCCGTCAAGCGCCCGGCGCTGCCAAGGCTCGACGAAGTGTGGCGCCTGGTCTTTGGTGGCGCCATCTTCGTCGCGCTCTACACCGTCATGCTCAATTTCGGCGAACTGACCGTCTCGGCCGGTGCCGCCGGCTTTATCATCAATGTCAGCCCGATCTTCACCGCCATCATGGCGATGGCATTGCTGGGCGAGCGCTTCTCAGGCGTGGCCTGGATCGGTACGGTGATTTCCTTCGCCGGCATAGGCATCATCGCCATGGCCGACGGGCATGGCCTGTCGTTCAACACCGGTGCTCTGTTGGTGCTTGGTTCGGCCTTGTGCTCGGCCGTCAACACCATCGTCCAGAAGCCGCTGTTTGCCCGCCATCATCCATTGACCATTTCGGCTTCGAACATGGTGCTCGGCGCACTATGCCTGGCCCCCTTCCTGCCGTCGGCCTTTTCGCAGGCGGCGGTCGCCGACACAGCAGGCCTCGGCGCCGTCATCTTTCTCGGCATCGTGCCCAGCCTCATCGCCTATGCCGCCTGGGCGACCGCGCTGTCGCGTCTGCCGGCGGCACGTGCCTCCAACTTCCTCTATCTGGTCTCGCCGATGTCCGCGCTGATCGGCTTCTTCTGGCTGGGCGAAGTTCCCACTCTGCTCGGCATAATCGGCGGCGCGCTGGCGCTGGGCGGTGTCATCGTGGTGAATTTGAAGAGATGAATATTGCCGACCGTCCGCTTCCCCCATTTGGAACGATCCCTCGATCAAACGCGTTTAGCCGAGGTTTGTTCGACGGAGGTCCGAATGCCGGGTGCAACGACGCACCGACGCATGCAACTGGATGATCTATCCATTTTTTATCGCGAGGCAGGGCCGTTAGAAGCACCTGTCTTGCTCTTGCCGCACGGCTATCCCTGCTCTTCGTTCCAATTCCGCCGACTGATGCCGGCGCTCGCCGACCGCTGGCGGACGATTGCATTCGATTGGCCTGGCTTCGGATACAGCGGCACACCCGATCCGGCCACCTTCGGCTATGATTTCGACGCCTATTGCGACGTGCTTTCCAAGCTTGCCGATAAATTCGGTCTCCAACGCTACGCCTTGTGGCTGCATGATTATGGCTCGCAGATGGGACTCCGGCATGCGATCTCACACCCGGAGCGGATCAGCGCCCTGATCATCCAGAACGGCGACATCTACGAGGACGTGCTTGGACCCAAATACGCCACGATCAAGGCCTGGTGGACCGACAAGACGCCCGGCAAGCACCGTCCGCTCGAGGCCGCGGTAAGTGAGGACGGGTTCCGGGCCGAGTTCATCGGGGAAGTGGCTGACGACGTCGCCATGCGCGTGCCGCCCGATCTCTGGAATCTTCACTGGCCACTGATGAACACGCCGGTTCGTCGGCAGATCGCCGTCGGTCTGATGGAGAAGCTGGAAGCCAATCTCACCTGGTTTCCGCGCTACCAGGCTTATTTGCGTGAACACCATCCACCTACGCTGATCCTTTGGGGGCCAGAGGATGGCTATATGCCCGCGGCGTCGGCAAGGGCCTATCATCGCGATCTGCCCGATGCGGAACTGCATCTGATCGAAGGGGCGGGTCATTGGCTGCTCGAGACACATTTCGACGACGCGCTGGCGCTGGTCCGCGATTTCCTGGCTCGTGTTCACGGCTGATCACAACTGGCGTCCGCTATGCCCAGTTTGCTGTCCGCCTGACTGAAGGAGAACCTCATGCCGACCACACCGACCATCGCGCGCATCTGGCGCGGTCGCACCCGCCGCGACATCGCCGACGCCTATGAGCCATACCTGCGTGCCGAGGGTATTCCGCCCCTCGAGAAGACGGCGCTTGGCGTCCAATTGCTGCGCGAGGACCGTGATGCCGAGACGTGGTTCACAACCATCTCGTATTGGGCCGACATGCAAGCGATGACCGCCTTTACCAAAGGCGAACCGACCAAAGTCCATCATCTGGACCGCGATGCCGAGTTCCTGATCGAGCTGCCGGAGCGGATCGAAATCCATCGGATACTTGTCGATCGTCGGGGACTGCGCTGAGCGCCGATCGGTGGTTCGCAACCTCTTCTTCTTCGCGGTGATGTCGCTGATCTGGGGGCTGACCTGGGCCGCGATCAAGCTCGGTCTCAATGACGCGCCTCCGCGCCTGCTGGCGGCTGCACGCTATTTGCTGACCGCTTTGGCGGCAGGAGCCTGGCTCTTCGGCGAGGCGGTCGGCTGGGCTGAAATCACCGGTGCGATCCTCCTGCTGGCGGCGGCTGCGATCGCGCTACTCAGGCCGCTGGACGAAAATCGCGGGTGACCACATTGTCGGCCGGCCTCCTGACCTGCCGACCTCGAGCGGCGAAGCGATAGGCCCGCAATCCGTCCCCAGCTATCGCCGTCCGAAAAGCCGTTCGATATCCGCCAGCTTGAGTTCGATATAAGTGGGGCGGCCGTGGTTGCAGGTGCCGGAGCCGGGCGTCGCCTCCATCTGCCGCAGCAGCGCGTTCATCTCCTCGGCCTTGAGCAGGCGGCCGGAGCGCACAGAGCCGTGGCACGCCATGGTCGCGGCTATCTTGTCCAGCCGCTCCTTCAGCGTGTCGACCGTGTCGTTCTCGGCGATCTCGTCGGCGAGGTCGCGCACCAATTGCTGGACATTGGCCTCGCCCAGCATCGACGGCGTCTCGCGCACCGCGACAGCGCCGGGGCCAAAGCGCTCGATGCCGAGACCGAAGCGGGCCAGCGTTTCCGAATGCAGCGCAAGCCGCTCGGCATCCTCTTCCGGCAGGTCGATGATTTCGGGCAGAAGTAGCATCTGCGAGGGCACCGGGCGCGAATGCAGCGCATTCTTCAGCGCCTCGTAGACCAGCCGTTCATGCGCCGCATGCTGGTCGACGATGATGAGCGAATCCCTAGTCTGGGCGACGATGTAGTTCTCATGCACCTGGGCGCGCGCCGCGCCCAGCACCGCGCCGAGCAACGTCTCGGCCGCTTCATCCTGCCCTGCGCGTGCATCGGCGCTGGCAAGCGGACCGGCATCGAAAGCCGCTTGCCCGCTTTCTCGCAAGCCGCGCTGCTCGAGGCCCGCACCATCGAAACCCATATCGAGCGGCCGCTGCGGCGATCGGGCAGGATCGAAGCCGGACGGACCCGACGCGCGGTAGGCCGCGTCGTAGCTGCGGTGGCCGTTTGCCGGTCCGCCGTGGCCGTAGGATGCGGCCCCTGGCCGGAACGCCGCCATCATGCCGGCGGCACCCGTGGTGGCGGCGCGGACGCCGGCATCGGCCAGTGCTTGCCTGATTGCGCCGACGATCAGCCCGCGCACAAGGCCGGGATCGCGGAAGCGCACATCGGCCTTGGCTGGGTGGACATTGACGTCGACGATGGCCGGATCGAGCGTCAGGAACAGCACCGTCACCGCATGGCGGTCGCGCGGCAGGACGTCGGCATAGGCGCCGCGTATGGCGCCGGCGATCAGCTTGTCGCGCACTGGGCGGCCGTTCACATAGGCATATTGCTGCAGCGCGTTGGCGCGGGTGAAGGACGGGATCGACACGTGGCCGGTCAGATGCACGCCATCGCGCATCGCGTCGAGGGCAATCGAATTGTCGGGAAAGTCGGCGCCCATCACCTGGGCGACACGACGCAGGCTGCCTTCCGCGCTGTCATCCGCCGCCGGCAATTCCAGTGTCGAGCGGTCCGAGCCGGCCAGCGTGAAGCGCACGGCGGGGAAGGCGATGGCGATGCGCTTGACCACATCGCTGGTGGCCGAGCTTTCGGCGCGCTCGCCCTTCATGAACTTCAATCGGGCCGGCGTTGCGAAGAACAGGTCGCGCACCTCGACCGTGGTGCCGCGATTGGCCGCCGCCGGCCTGACAGGCAGGACGCGGCCACCCTCGATGCCGATCTCGGCGGCGCTGTCACTCGCTGCCGTGCGCGAGCGGATCGAAAGTCGCGACACCGAGCCGATCGACGGCAGCGCTTCGCCGCGGAAGCCCAGCGAGCGAATGTCGTTGATATCCTCGGTGAGCTTGGAGGTGCAGTGA
>NZ_RZPW01000245.1:0-8098 GCF_003998455.1 Mesorhizobium sp. M7A.F.Ca.CA.001.08.2.1
GTCACCGTCGCCGGCCGCGATTGCATTGAGGGCGGCGATGTTGGCGGCACGGTCGGTGCTGAGCACGGCATGGCTGCCATCCGGCCGCAGCACGCCCGTCGGCGTGCCCGTGTGGCAGAACTCCAGCCCGTGGCGCGCGAGATCGGCGCCCAGTGCCGCAAAGGCCGGCGAGGTGATGAACAGCACGAAGGTCGTCGCCATCACATCATGGATGAAGCCGGGTGCGGTGATCTCCTCGGTGCGCAAGCAACCGCCAATGCGGTCGTTGCGATCGAGGACGAGCACACGCGCCCCTTTGCCGCCAAGCATCGCCGCGCAGACCAGCGCGTTGATGCCGCTGCCGACGATGATGTGATCGGGGGCGGTCATTGGCGGTTGCTCTTTGCTTGCGGGCAGTGGAGTTCAATCGCGTGGAATTGCGCTCTACGGCGCCCCCCTCTGGCCTGCCGGCCATCTCCCCCTCTTGGGGGAAGATTGGCAGCTTCGGCGCCCCACTCAATCCTGCAACGTCGCAGATTGGCGAAAACCATTGTGAAGGCCAATCTCCCCCCTTGAGGGGGAGATGTCCGGCAGGACAGAGGGGGGCGCCATAGAGCGCTGGCGCTACAAGCCTGCCACCCTTTACCCACTATTCCAGTTTCGCCTTCGCGCATGATCTTCTCCCGAAGACCCACCTCGCTTTATTGCTTCGACACCAGTGCCAGCGCGCGGATCGGGCTGCCGGTGCCGTGCTCGATCTTGAGCGGCGCCGCGATCAGGATGGCGCCCTTCGGCGGCAGCTGGTCGAGGTTGCAGAGGCTGGCGAGACCGTAGCGGTTGGCCTTGTGCATCAGCGTGTGCGCCGGGAATGGCGGCTCCATGCCACCGGCCTTGCCGGCATCGGTGCCGATCGTCTCCGAGCCCCAGCCCTTGATATCCTTGCTGATCAGGAACTGGATGGCTTCGGCCGTCGGGCCGGGCGTGTGCGGGCCGGTCTCGTTGGCATTGAGGAACTCGGCTTCCGAGCCGTTGCGCTTGTACCAGTCGGTGCGCATCACCACCCATTCGCCGGCATTGATCGCACCGTGCTCGGCTTCCCAGGCCTTGATGTGGTCGACGGTGAGCAGGAAATCGGGGTCGGCGGCGGCTTCCTTCGAACAGTCGATGACATTGACCGGGCCGACGAAATTCTGCGCCGGAATGGTGTCGGTGGCGCCGTCCGGATAATCCTTGCCGCTGATCCAATGCTGCGGCGCGTCGAAATGCGTGCCCGAATGTTCGCCGAGCTTCAGCCAGTTCCAGGCCCACCACGGACCGTTCTTGTCGTAACGGGAGATGTTGTGGATCTCGACCTTCGGCGTGTCGACGGCGAGTTCCGGCGGCAGCTTGATCAACGGCGTGTCCGGCCCGAGCGGCGCCGACAGGTCGACCACCTTGATGGCGCCTGAAAGAAGCTGGCCGGCGACTTCGCCGAGGAGTTTTTGCGTGTCCATGGTTTGAAGTTCCCTCTTTCGTGTGATGATCAAGGCTCGTCTCGGCCCTTAATATCCTACTAGACGAAAACATATGCATCTGCAATTATCTTTAAGCATAAAGGAAATGGGGACGGGGCGTGAGCGAGTTCGACGCCATCTTTGTCGGGGCGGGCCACAACAGTCTGGCATGCGCCGCGCATTTGGCGCTCCAAGGCTGGAAAACAGGGGTTTTCGAGCGCGGCGCGATAATCGGCGGCGCCGTCCAGACGCGCGAATTCACCCTTCCCGGCTTCCGCCACGATTTCGGCGCGATGAACCTCAGCCTCTTCGCCGGCTCGGCCTTCCACCGGAAATATGCAAATGAATTGAAAGCGCAGGGGCTGGAGTTCGCCCCGGTCGCCGACTGTTTCGCCAGCGCATTCCCTGACGGGCGCTGGTTCGGCGTCAGCAACGATCTGGAAAAGACGGCCGCGCGCATCGCCGCCTTTTCCGCCGCCGACGCCGCCACATGGCGCAGGCTGGTCGCCGCCTTCCCGGCGGAGGCCGAACACCTGTTCCGGCTGCTGGGTTCGCCGATGAGTGCCCGCGCGCTTGCCGGCACGGCGTGGAACCTGTGGCGCAAGAAGGGCATCGCCGGTTCGCTCGATACGGGCCGGCTGCTGCTGTCCTCACCCCGCGCCTGGCTGGAGGAAACTTTCGAGTCGCCGCATATCAGGGCAACGCTCGCCACTTGGGGCATGCATCTCGACTTCGCCCCGGATATCGCCGGCGGTGCCGTGTTCCCCTATCTGGAATCGATGGCCAACCAGAGTTTCGGCATGGTGCTGGGCAAGGGCGGCGCCGATACCATCATCCGTGCCCTCTCTGGCATGGTGACCTCCGCCGGCGGCAAGATCGTCACCGGCGCCGAAGTCGCCGAGATCACGGTTTCCGCCGGCAGGGCGACCGGCGTACGGCTCGCTTCGGGCGAGTCGCATACCGCCACCAGGGCAGTCATTGCCGGCGTCGCGCCCAAGGCGCTGACGGGCAGATTGCTGCCCAATGGTTCGGGCGACGCCGGCTTCGACACGGCGATGCAGAAATTCCGCCATGCGCCAGGCACGATGATGATCCACCTGGCGCTGGACGATTTGCCGGATTGGCGTGCCGGAGCGGAGCTTCGGCAGTTCGCCTATGTGCATCTGTCGCCGTCGCTCGACGCCATGTCGCGCACCTATCAGCAGGCCATGGCGGGCATGCTGCCGGACGAGCCTGTGCTGGTGGTCGGCCAGCCGACGGCGATCGACCCGTCGCGGGCGCCTCAGGGAAAGCATGTGCTGTGGGTGCAAGTGCGCATGCTGCCGGCCGAAATCCTGGGCGATGCCGCCGGCAAGATCGCACCGGACCATTGGGACAAGGTCAAGGAGGTCTACGCCAAGCGTGTCCTCGACATCATCGAGACCTATGCGCCCGGCCTGCGCAACAAGATCCTCGGCCGCGCCGTCTTCTCGCCCATCGACCTCGAGCGTGAGAACCCGAATCTCGTCGGTGGCGACCAGGTCTGCGGCAGCCATCATCTGGCGCAGAACTTTTTATTCCGCCCGGCGCGCAACTATGCCGGCTGGAACACGCCGGTGGCGCATCTGCACCTCACTGGAGCCGCGACATGGCCGGGCGCCGGCACAGGTGCGGCGTCGGGCTTCATGCTCGCACAACAGCTTGGCGGGAGGTAGGAGCCGGAGATTTCCTTGAGGCTACGAGGGGCAAGGCGCTGCTGCCCAAGAAGCCTGAACCGATGACATGAAGACGCCGCGCAGAAACAAAACCAACAAGGGGAACGACCATGACAATCAACAGACGTGAATTGCTGGGATACAGCGCCGCGGCACTCGGGGTGGCCGCCGTCGGCCTGCCGCAGATCGCTAGGGCGGCTGCCGGCGAACTGACCATCGCCTACAACGTCAACCTGCCATCCTGGGATCCAACCACCGGCCCGTCGGCCGTCAACCCGACCATCCAGGGGCTTTACCAGTCGGTGTTCGACCAATTCATCCCGCAAAAGCCCGATTTGTCCTTCGCGCCGGGCCTGCTCACCGAATGGGGCTGGAACGACGACCGCACCAAGATCATGATGGCGGTGCGCGAAGGCGTGACCTGGCATGACGGCTCGCCGTTCACGGCCGAGGACGTGGTCTGGTCGCTGCAGCGGGCCGGCGACGAAAAGACCGGCAACCCGATCCAGTTCGTCTGGAAGAACGTCAACAACTTCAAGATCGACGGCAACAAGATCACCGGCGACGTCGTGCAGTTCGACCCGGTCTATTTCAAATGGATGTCGTTCCTGACCGGCTACATCATGCCGAAGGCCTATTACGAGAAGGTCGGCGCGGAAGGTTTCGAGAAGGCGCCGATCGGCACCGGCCCCTACATGGTGGAAAAGTTCGAGCGCAACGCTTTCCTGCGGCTCAAGGCAAACCCGAACTACTGGGGCGGCAAGCCGGCCTTCGAGAATGTGACGATCAAGTTCGTCGCCGACGCGGCAAGCCGCGTCGCCGAGATCGAATCCGGCTCCTCGCAAGTGACGCTCGAAATCCCCTACGAGGAGTATGACCGGCTGATCGCCAAGGACGGGCTGGCCGGCTCGTGCAAGAACGTTTCCGACATCGGCATGATCTTCTTCAACGACATCGAGGCGATGCTGGACAAGAACGTCCGTCAGGCCGCCGTGATGGCCGTCGACAAGAAGCTGCTGGTCGATCGCCTGCTGCGCGGCTACGGACAGCCGATCGATACGCTGGAAACGCCGGAATACGCATCCTACGACGCGTCGATCAAGGTCGAGCACAATCCGGAAAAGGCCAAGGAATTGCTGGCTGCGTCCGGCTATTCGCCGGAAAAGCCGGTCAAGTTCACCATCCAGACGACCAAGGGCTTCAAGCCCAAGGACTATGAGATGATCCAGGCGATCGTCGGCATGTGGCGCAAGGTCGGCATCGAGGCGACGATCGAGGTCTACGAGATCGCAAAGCACTACGAACTGCGCGCCGCCGATAAGCTGGCGCCGGCCGCCTTCTACAACTGGGGCAACGCCATCGGCGATCCGACCACCTCGACCGGCTTTGCCATGTACGGCCCGAGCCCGCATTCGGTGTGGGACAGCCAGGATTTGATCGACATGATCAACCCGCTGTGGGGCGAGAAGGACGAGGCCAAGCGCATCGCCGGCTGGAAGGCTGTCGACAAATACATCGCCGAGCAGGCCTATGTGCTGCCGCTGATGCAGTATGCGCAGCCCATCGTCCATGCCAAGGGCGTCAATGTGGTTCAGCATGTGTCGGGCGCGCTGCTGCCGGCCCTGATGACCCCGGCCTGAGAGAGTCGAGAAAGGCGCGCTGTCGCAAAGCCGGCATGCCTTCTCCCAACTTGCGCAGGCCCCCTCATCCGGCCCTTCGGGCCACCTTCTCCCCGCTGGAGAGAAGAGACCGGCTCAGCCGTCAGCGACCTCTTCTCCCCTCGGGGAGAAGGTGGCCGCGAAGCGGCCGGATGAGGGGTCTTCGTTCCATCAGTCACTGAAACGCATTAGGCCTACGCCAGAATGCTCCTGCAAAGATTCCTGATCCGTCTGCTGACGATGCTGATCACGCTGTTCGGCGTGGCCATCGTCGTCTTTGTCGTGATCCGCGTCGCGCCCGGCGATCCGATCGCCATGATGCTGCCGCCTGGTGCTACGGATGTCGACATTGCCCGGCTGCGAGCGCTCTACGGCCTCGACAAGACCATCGTGCAGCAATTCTTCATCTGGCTGTCAGGCGTCGCCAGGGGCGATTTCGGCACCTCGATTTCGCTCAGGCAGGATGTGCTGGGTCTCGTCTTCAACCGGCTGCCAGCGACGCTGGAGCTTGCCATCGTCGCGCTTGTGATGGCGGTGGCGCTCGGCGGCACGACGGCAATCATCGGCGCGCGCGAACGCGGCACGGCGGTCGAGGCCGGCATCGACATCGCCAGCGGCGCGGCGCTTTCCATTCCCGACTTCCTGTGGGGCCTGGTGCTGATCCTGCTGTTCGGCGTGCTGGTGCCGATCTTCGACATTTCCGGCCGGGTGTCGCCGCAGCTCGACCTGCCCTTCGTCACCCAGTTTTATCTGTTCGAGAGCTTGCTTCGTCTGCGCCTCGACCTGACCTGGGATCTCCTGAAACACATGCTGATGCCGGCCGTGGCGCTGGCGCTGCCGCTGGCGGCGATCATCTCGCAGCTGCTGAAACAGTCGCTGAAGGAAGTGCTCGACCTCGACTACGTCGTGCTGGCGCGGGTCAAGGGGTTTTCGGAAACGCAGGTCATCCTGCGCGAGGCCTTGAAGAATGCCGCTTTGCCGACGCTGACGCTGGTCGGCGTGCAGTTCACCTTCCTCATCGGCGGCACCGTCATCGTCGAACGGCTGTTTTCCTATGAAGGCCTCGGCAACATGGCGATCGACGCCGTCATCAACCGCGACCTGCCGCTGATCCAGGGCATCGTTCTGGTCTTCGCGCTGCTGTTCGTGCTGATCAACCTCAGCGTCGACATGATGTACGCACTGCTCAATCCAAGGCTGCGCCATGGATGAGGGCCGCGCTCAAAGACGAGCTGTGTCGCCGCGTCTGTGGCTGGCCGGCGGCTGGCTGCTGCTGGCGCTTCTGGCGGCAATCTTCGCGCCGCTGGTCGCGCCGCAGGATCCGCTGGCGCAGGATTTGATGCTGGAACGGTTGCCGCCGTTCTGGATGGCCGGCGCCGAACCCGGCTATTGGCTCGGCACCGACAGCCTCGGCCGCGATCTGTTGTCGCGACTGATCTTCGGCGGCCGCATCGCCTTCATCGTCGCTTTCGCCGCGGCCATCGCCGCCTGCCTGGTCGGCTCGATGCTGGGGCTCATAGCCGGCTATTTCGGCGGCTGGGCCGACCGCATCATCTCGCGCATCGTCGATGTCTGGATGGCATTTCCGCCGGTGCTGTTCGCCATCCTTTTGGTTGCGGTGCTCGGCACGGGCTTGAGTTCCGTCATCCTGGCCATCGCCATCATCGACTGGACGCGTTTCTGCCGGGTGATCCGTGCCGAGACGATGGGCCAGTCGCGCATGGATTATGTCGAGAATGCCCGCATCGCCGGCTATGGCCGCATCGGCATCATGCTGCGCGAAGTGCTGCCCAATGTGGTGCCGTCAATCGTGGCGCTGCTGTCGCTGGAAATGGGCATCGCCGTCATCGTCGAGGCGATCCTGTCCTTCGTCAATCTGTCGATCTCGACCGACGACCCGACCTGGGGCGGCATCATCGCCGAGGGCCGGCTGTCGATCCATCAGGCCTGGTGGGTGCTGGTGTTCCCGCTGATCACGCTCATCCTCACCGTGCTGTCGTTCAGCCAATTCGGCGAGGCGTTGAAGACGCGCTTCGACCCGGTGCTGCGATGAGCGCGGTCTGCCTTGACATCGCCAATCTGAGCGCCGTGCTGCCCAACGGCCAGCGCGTGCTGCGTTCGGTGTCGCTCTCCGTCCAACCCGGCGAGGTCCGCGCGTTGGTCGGCGAAAGCGGCGCCGGCAAGACGATGATCGGCAAGGCTGTGCTTGGTGTGCTGCCGTCGAGCGTGCGCATCGTCGAAGGCGATATGTTGCTTGAGGGCGAAGACCTCGGCAAGTTGCCGCCCAAGGCACGGCGCACGCTGATCGGGGCATGCACGGCGCTGATCCCGCAGGACCCGCTGACCGCTCTCAACCCGTCACGCCGCATCGGCTCGCAGATGACCGACCGGCTGGTGCGCATCCTCGGCTGGAGTGGCGAGAAGGCCGATACCCGCATTCGCCAGTTGCTGGACGAGGTGCAGATCCGCGACCCCGACCGCGTGCTCAAAAGCTATCCGCACGAACTGTCCGGCGGCATGCGCCAGCGCGTGCTGATCGCCGCCGCCTTCGCCGCGGAGCCAAGGCTGATCGTCGCCGACGAGCCGACCACGGCGCTCGACGTCACCGTGCAGAAGCAGATCCTGCGGCTGATCGCTGCGTTGCAGCGCGAGCATGGCACGGCGATCCTGTTCGTCACCCATGATCTCGGCGTCGTCGCCAAGATCAGCCAGAGGGTCTCGGTGCTCTATGCCGGCAAGGTGGTGGAGGAGGCCGAGACCGCAGCGCTCTTCGCCGCGCCGCAGCACCCCTACACACGGGCGCTGATCGCGGCGACGCCGCGCTACACCGATCCTTTCGCCTCGCTAAGACCGGTGGACGAGGCGGTGCTGGCCGGACTTGCTTCGGAGATCGCTGCCGCCGACCAAGCCTGGAGGCGGCCGCATGGTTGAACCGTTGTTCTCCGTGCGCGGGCTGAAGGTCGCGCTGCCCGACATGACGCGCAAGCCACTGATCGGCCGCGCGCCATTGGCCGAAATCCTGAAGGGCCTGGACTTCGACCTGCCGCGGGGCTCGGTGACCGGCATTGTCGGCGAATCCGGTTCGGGCAAGTCGACGCTCGGCCGCGCTTTGGTGCGCCTGCTGGAGCCAAGCGCCGGCAGCATCCGCTTCGACGGCCGCGACATCACCAATCTGCCGGAAGCGGAGCTGCGGCCGCTGCGGCGCAATCTGCAGATGATTTTTCAAGATCCGATGTCGTCGCTCAACCCGCGCTGCACCATTGCCAGCATTATC
>NZ_RZPW01000246.1:0-8090 GCF_003998455.1 Mesorhizobium sp. M7A.F.Ca.CA.001.08.2.1
CCGGTGAGCAGCACCTTCCATTGCGGATCGGCGCCCAGCATGTTGAGGCCCATGGAAACGACGCCGACGATCATCGCGCCGAACAGCGTGCCCAGGATGGAGCCGCGTCCGCCGAAGAGGGAAATACCGCCGATCACCGTCGCGGTGATGGCCTGCAGATTGTAGTCGGTGACGGCAGCCGACGGCGAGATCGAGCCGTTGCGGCCAATGGAGACCCAGGCCGCGAAAGCGGCGATCAGGCCGGCCAAGGTGTAGACCGTCATCAACACCTTCTTGGTCTGGATGCCCGACAGCTTCGCCGCCTCCTGGTCATCGCCAACGGCGTAGACATGGCGGCCCCACGCCGTGTGATTGAGCACGTACCAGAGGATCATCACGAGCAGGACCGTGGCAATGACGCCGAGCGTCAGCACCGCAGTGCCGACCTTGAAGCTGATGGCAAAGAGATGCAGCAGCGGCGCCTGGGTGTCGACGTCGGTGTCGCGGATCGTCTCGTTGGCCGAATAGATGAAGTTCGTGGCCATGACGATGTTCCAGGTGCCAAGCGTCACGATGAAGGGTGGTAGCTTCATGTAGGCGACAAGCACCCCGTTGAGCAGCCCGCAGGCGGCGCCGGCGGCAAGCCCGATCGCCACTGCGAGCGCGCTCGGCATGCCGTAGGAGACCGCGCAATTGCCCATGATCACCGCTGAAATCACCATGATCACACCGATCGACAGGTCGATGCCCGCGGTCAGGATGACCAATGTCTGCGCAGCCCCCAGAATGCCGATGATGGCGATCTGCTGCAGGATAAGCGTCAGCGTGTAGGACGAAAAGAAACGCCCACCGATGGTGATGCCGAAGACGATGATCGCCAGAACCAGGACGATCAGCGGCACCGCGGCCGGCGTCGAATGCAAGAAATGCTGGATACGCTTGACGGCCGATTTGTGCTCGTCAAAAGCAGCAACGCTGGTGTCGCTGCTCGAGAGAACCTTCTCGAATTCCTGAGCTTGAGCCATGTTTTCTCCCCGGAGGCTTCAGCCAAACGCCGACGCCAGTCCACGCCTTTCCGGTCTGCTGCCGGGATTGTTCGCGGTCACGCGAGCCATCGTCCACCCGAAGCGGCCGGGGATCAAGCCCCGACCGCTCAGGTTCCTTGGATGCCGGTCAGAACGGCATCAGCCCCAGCACTTGGCGAGGCCTTCCTTGGTGTCGATGGACTTGACGCCGGTGGCCGGCTTGTCGGTCACCAGGTTGACGCCGGTGTCGAAGAAGTTCTTGCCTTCGGTCGGCTTCGGCTTGGTTCCGTCCTTGGCAAAGGCGGCGATCGCCTCGATGCCGAGTGCAGCCATCTGCAGCGGGTATTGCTGCGAAGTGGCGCCGATGACACCTTCGGCCACCGACTTCACGCCGGGGCAGCCGCCGTCGACGGAAACGATCAGCACCTGGCTTTCGAGGCCGACAGCCTTGAGCGCCTGGTAGGCGCCGACAGCGGCCGGCTCGTTGATGGTGTGGATGACGTTGATGGTGTTGTCCTTCTGTAGGAGGTTCTCCATCGCCTTGCGGCCGCCCTCTTCGTTGCCGTTGGTGACGTCATGGCCGACGATGCGCGGATCGGTCTCGTCGCCGATCTTGTTCGGATCCTTCACGTCGATGCCGTAGCCCATCATGAAGCCTTGGTCGCGCAGCACGTCGACAGTCGGCTGCGAAGGCGTCAGGTCAAGGAAACCGATCTTGGCGTCCTTGGCCTTGTCGCCGAGCGTGGCGGCGGCCCAGGCCCCGATCAGCTTGCCTGCCTCGAGATTGTCCGTCGCGAAGGTCGCATCGGCGGCGTCGATCGGATCGAGCGGCGTGTCGAGCGCGATCACCAGCAGGCCGGCATCACGCGCCTTCTTCACGGTCGGCACGATGCCCTTGGTGTCGGATGCGGTGATCAGGATACCCTTGGCGCCGTCGGCGATGCAGCTTTCGATCGCCGCGACCTGGCTCTCGCTGTCGCCGTCGATCTTGCCGGCATAGGTCTTGAGGTCGACGCCGAGCTCCTTGGCCTTCGCGGTCGCGCCTTCCTTCATCTTGACGAAGAAGGGATTGGTGTCGGTCTTGGTGATCAGGCAGGCGCCGACACCGGCGGCGGATGCGGACGAGGCAAACGCCATCAGCCCCAGAGCCGCGGCGGCAAACACGGTCGATTTCAACAATTTTGTATTGGTCACGATTTTCCTCCCAGTGGAACCATTCCGATGCCGGCCAACCGGCACCTGCAGCGCATCCAACGAAATTCTCCCAGCGTGGACGCTGCCTTAACAGACACCAGGCCGAAGCCCCTGTCAATAATTAAATCACTCTTATTTATTATTGACAGCATTGCTTCGTTCACCCATTCTGGCCCAAAAGCATTGAGGGGAAACGACGGGAGGAACAGGGTGGAAACGGCCATTGCGAGGCATGGTTCGCCCGAGGTGAATGACAGTCTCATTCACCGCGGCACCAACCAGAGCGGCATGCGCGACCACAATGAGCGGTTGGTGCTGTCGCTGGTGCGTCAACACGGCAGCCTGGCAAAATCCGACATCGCCCGCATGACCGGACTTTCGGCGCAGACGGTTTCGGTCATCATGCGCGAGCTGGAGGAAGAAAGCCTCCTGCTGCGTCAGGCGCCGTTGCGCGGCAAGATCGGCCAGCCTTCCATCCCGATGGCGCTCAATCCCGAAGGCGCTTTCTTCATCGGCCTGAAGATCGGCCGCCGCAGCGCTGAACTGGTGTTGATCGATTTCCTTGGCAATGTTCGTTCGATGCTGCAGCATTCCTATCGCTACCCGGCGCCGCGCGAGACGGTGGACTTCGTCAGCAACGGCATGCGGCAGATGCGCGGCGAGCTCACGCCCGCGCAAGACAAGCGCATCGCCGGGCTGGGCATCGCCATGCCGTTCGAATTGTGGAACTGGGCCGATACCGCCGGCGCCCCGCGCGACGTGATGGACGAATGGCGTCACCGCGACATCAGGGCCGACATCCAGGCGCAATGCGATTTTCCGGTCTATTTGCAGAACGACGCCACGTCGGCCTGCGGCGCCGAACTCGTCTTCGGGCAGGCGGGCGCTGCGCGTGACTTCGTCTATTTCTATATCGGCGCCTTTGCCGGTGGCGGCATCGTGCTGAACGGCCGGCTTTTTGGCGGCCCGACCGGCAATGCCGGAGCGCTCGGCTCCATGCCCGTGCCCGGGCCGGACGGCAAGCCGACCCAACTGATCGATGTCGCTTCCATCGCCATGCTCGAAAAGGCGCTCAATGCGCGCGGCATCGAGGCCTCGCATCTGTGGACCTCGCCGGAAGACTGGGGCGAGATCGGACCCGAACTCGACGGCTGGATCGCCAGCGCCTCAAGGGCGCTCGCTTACGCCATCGTCGCCGCATCCTCGATCATCGATTTCGAAGCGGCGGTGATCGACGGCTGGATGCCGAAGGCGGTGCGCCGCCAGCTGGTCGACGCCATCATTGCGGCAATCGCCACGATCGACGGCGAAGGCTTGAAGCTGCCCGCCATTCGCGAGGGAACCGTCGGTATCCATGCCCGGGCGCTCGGCGGCGCCAGCCTGCCACTTTCCGAACGCTTCCTGATCGGCTCGACGACGATTTCCAGGAGCGCCTGATGCTGATCGGAATCCCGGCGCTGCTCGGTCCGGAGCTTCTGGCGATCCTGCGCGGCATGGGCCATGGCGACGAAATCGCCCTTGTCGACGGAAACTATCCGGCGGAACAGCAGGCAACCCGACTGGTACGCGCCGATGGCCACCCTCTTATCCCGGTACTCGACGCGATATTGAGTGTCCTGCCTGTCGATGACGCCGTGCCGGAGGCGCTGTTTCGCGCCTCGGTCCGAGGCGATCCCTCGCTTGCCGATCCTGTCCATCATGAGATCGAAGCGATCTGCGCCAAACGGGCGCCAGGCCGCAAGGTGGTTGCGCTGGCCGGCGCCGACTTCTATGCACGGGTCAAATCGGCGCATGCCATCGTCGCGACAAGCGAGCCGCGGCTCTACGCCAACATCATTATACGCAAGGGCGTGATCTATCCGCCGGAGACCAAGAAGCCATGATCCTCTGCTGCGGCGAAGCCCTGATCGACATGCTGCCGCGCACGACGACAGCGGGCGAGCCGGCCTTTGCGCCTTATGTCGGCGGCGCCGTATTCAACACGGCAATCGCACTTGGCCGGCTCGGCGCGCCGGCCGGCTTCTTTTCCGGCCTGTCGTCGGATCTGTTCGGCGGCCAATTCCGGGATGCGCTTGGGGCGAGCAAGGTCAGTTCCACCTATGCACACACCTCGCCACGGCCAACCACGCTGGCCTTCGTCAAGCTCACCAACGGCCAGGCGACGTACACTTTCTATGACGAGAACACCGCCGGACGCATGCTGACGATCGACGATTTGCCGCAGCTCGGCAACGAGATCGAAGCCATGCTGTTCGGCGCCATCAGCCTGATCTCCGAGCCCGCCGGCAGCGCCTATGAAGAGTTCATGCGGCGCGAGCATGAAAGCCGCGTCATGATGCTCGATCCCAACATCCGGCCGAACTTCATCCCGGACAAGGCCAAGCACCTCAAGCGCATTCGCACCATGATGGCGATGGCCGACATCGTGAAACTGTCGGACGAAGACCTGAACTGGTTCGGCGAAGCCGGCTCGCATGAGGATGTCATCCGCAACTGGCTGGACCGCGGTCCGAAGCTGATCGTCGTCACCCATGGCGGCGAAGGCGCGATCGGCTACAGCAAGAAGCACGCCGTCACGGTGATGCCCGAAAGGGTCGAGGTGGTCGACACGGTCGGCGCCGGCGACACGTTCAACGCCGGCATCCTCGCCTCGCTGCACGGGCAAGGCCTGCTGACGAAGGCGGCGATTTCCGGACTGTCGGAAGACGCCATCCATAAGGCGCTGGCGCTCGGCGCGAAGGCGGCGGCAGTGACCGTGTCGCGGGCCGGCGCCAACCCACCCTGGCGACATGAAATCGCCTGAGCAACGCTCAACATAAGTTGAGCCCAATCGATCACTTTATGTTTCGCAGGGGCTCTTTCCAAGGCTATAAGGGCGGGATGGCGCCCGACGAAGCCCGGATTTCCGGCATCTGACTGACATTCGCCGGGAAAACTGGTAACGGGCTGCGACACTTCCGCAATTTAGGGCTCCGCCTGCCCGGCTTTCTCGGCAAGCGCAACTCTGGTACCAGCGGCCGATTATCTGGCTAACCCATTTTGAGGCCGACATGCAGTTCATCGATCTTGGCGCGCAGCGCGAACGAATCCGCGACCGGCTGAAGGCCGCGATCGACCGTGTCGTTGACGAGGGCCGCTATATTCTTGGCCCGCAAGTCACCGAATTCGAGAACAAGCTTGCCGCCTATATCGGTACCAAGCATGTCGTGGCCTGCGCCAACGGCACCGACGCGCTGCTGTTGCCGCTGTTTGCAGCCGGCGTGGGCCCGGGTGACGCGGTGTTCGTGCCGAGCTTCACGTTCGCCGCCACCGCCGAAGTGGTGGCGCTGGCCAAGGCCGAGCCGGTGTTCGTCGATGTCGACCCGCACAGCTACAACATCGACATTGCCAGCCTCGAAGCGGCCATTGCCATGATCAAGAAGGAAGGAAGGCTGAAGCCGAAGGCAATCATTCCCGTCGATCTGTTTGGCCTTGCCGCCGATTACGAGGCGATCATGGCGATCGCCAACCGCGAAGGCCTGATGGTGATCGAGGATGCCGCCCAGTCGATGGGCGGTTCGCTCGACGGCAAGATGTGCGGCTCCTTCGGTGCGGTCGGCTCGACCAGCTTCTATCCGGCAAAACCGCTTGGCTGCTACGGCGACGGCGGCGCGATGTTCACCAATGACGATGCGCTGGCCGAACAGCTTCGCTCGTTCGCCTTTCATGGCAAGGGCGAGACGCAGTACGACAATGTCCGCGTCGGAATCAATTCGCGGCTCGACACGATACAGGCGGCGATCCTCATCGAGAAGCTGGCCATTCTCGAAGACGAGATGGTCGCCCGGCAGGTCGTGGCAAAGCGCTATGCCGATGGGCTTGGCGACGTCGTTACCGCCGCCCGCAATCTGGACGGCAGCCGTTCGGCCTGGGCGCAATACGCCATCGAGACGCCGAAGCGCGACGGGCTGAGGGCGCATCTCGGCGAAAAGGGCATTCCGTCTGTCATCTACTATGTGAAGCCGCTGCATGCCCAGGTCGCTTATCGCGATTATCCGCGCACGCCGACCGGCCTTGCCGTTTCGGAAGACCTGCCGAAGCGGATCCTGTGCCTGCCGATGCACCCTTATCTCAGCGAAGCCGACCAGGACCGCATCATCGAGACGATCCGCAACTATATAGGCTCGAATTCGGCGCAGGCAGCGGCCGAGTAAGCTACCGGGCCTTCTCAGGCGGGGCTGACCCCTGCCCCGCCGCTGGCAATGAAATGCGGATTGGCGAAATCCTCGTCGTCGCTTTGCCGGCGCTTCCCATAGACCAGAGGCTGGCCATCGAGCGTGCGCGTCATGCCACCGGCGGCGCGCAGGATGGCGTCGCCTGCCGCCGTGTCCCATTCCATGGTGCGGCCGAAGCGCGGATAGACATCAGCCTCGGCACTGGCGAGAAGGCAGAATTTCAAGGACGAACCGACCGAGACGATTTCGGCGGCACCAAGGTCGCGAATATAGGCCTCGGTTTCCGGCGTGTTGTGGGAACGGCTGGCGACGACGGCCAGCGGCGCCACGGCCGTTCTCACCGAGATCGGCCGGCGGCCGACGATCTGGTAGCCGCCATCGATTTCGAGAGATTCCGCCCTTCCCGGCAGGCCGGAAAAGAAGCGGCCCGTGCAGGGCGCAAAGACGACGCCGACCTCCGGCACGCCATCGCGAACCAGCGCTATGTTGACGGTGAAATCGGTGCGGCGGTTGACGAATTCCTTGGTGCCGTCGAGCGGATCGATCAGGAAGAAAGCCCCATTTAGGTCGGGCGGCACGATGCCGGCGGAAGCTTCTTCCTCGGCCACGCAGGGGATATCGGGAAATGCGGCACGCAGTCCGGCGAGAATGATCTTTTCGCTCTCGCGGTCCGCCTCGGTCACCGGCGAGGCGTCGGACTTGCGGTCAACCGCACAGCCGGCGTGGAACACGCGCATCACCTCGCGCCCGGCCGACAAGGCCAGGCGCTCGAAGATTTCGAGCATCAGCCTGTCGTCAGATGCCGCCGCCGCTATCGTATTGGTCTTCGGCAATGTCGCGCTCGTTCAGCCAGTGTTCCAGGGCGTCGACCATCTCTTCGGCCGATTTGCCGAGTGTCTGCAGATGGATCTCCGGGGTTTCCGGCGCTTCATAAGGGGAATCGACGCCGGTGAAATTCTTGATCTCGCCATTCAGCGCGCGCGCATAGAGGCCCTTCGGATCACGCCTGGCGCATTCCTCGAAGGGCGTATCGACGAACACCTCGACGAATTCTCCGTCGGCCATCAATTCACGTGCCATGCGCCGTTCGGCGCTGAACGGCGAAATGAACGAAACAATGACGATCAACCCGGCATCGGCCATCAAACGCGCCACCTCGGCGACGCGGCGGATGTTCTCGACGCGATCGGCATCGGTAAAGCCAAGATCGCGATTGAGACCGTGACGGACGTTGTCGCCGTCGAGGATATAAGTATGACGGCCGGTGGCGAACAGCTTCTTTTCGAACAGGTTGGCGATGGTCGACTTGCCGGATCCCGACAGCCCGGTGAACCAGAACACGGCGGGCCGCTGGTTCTTCATGTCGGCGCGCACGCGCTTGCCGACATCGAGCGACTGCCAATGGATGTTTTCGGCGCGGCGCAGCGAGTGCAGGATCATGCCGGCGCCGACCGTGGCGTTGGAGATGCGGTCGATCAGGATGAAGGCGCCGGTTGTGCGGTTTTCGGCGAAGGGATCAAAGGCGATCGGCGTCCGCGTCGAGATGTTGCAGATGCCGACTTCGTTCATTTCGAGCGACTTGGCCGCTTCATGGGCAAAGTCGTTGACGTTGATCCGGTATTTCAGATCGGTGACGGTGGCGCTGGTCTGGTCGGTCTCGGTGCGCAGGATGTAGGAG
>NZ_RZPW01000247.1:0-8069 GCF_003998455.1 Mesorhizobium sp. M7A.F.Ca.CA.001.08.2.1
AGATAGAACTGGTGATCTACGACTCCAAGAGCGATTCGACGACGATCTCGACCGTCGCCAGCCAGTTGATCGACAGCGACAAGGTCGTCGGCATCATCGGCTTCGCCGATTCCGACTCGGTGCTGGCCATCGGACCGCAGGTCCAGACGGCGCAGATACCGTTCATAACGCCAGGCGCGACCTCGCCGAAATTGCCTAGCCAGCTCGGCAACGAGATCTTCCTCGCCGCCTTCGGCGACAACGTTCAGGCTGCGGTTGGCGCGGAATTTGCGCTGAACAAGCTGAACGGCAAAACCGCCTACCTGCTGACCGACATCGGCACTGAATACACAACGCTGCTGTCGGACTACTTCGTCACCGCCTACGAGCATGGCGGGGGCAAGATTTTGGAGCGCGACACCTACAAGATCGGCGACAAGACCTTTACCGCGCAGATCGCCAAACTGAAGGCGCTGTCGCCGCAGCCAGACTTCGTCTATGCCTCGTCGAATGCCGAGGAAATCGGCCTGATCTTGAAGCAGATGCGCCAGGCCGGCATCAACCTGCCGGTGGTCGGCGGCGACGGCTACGACACGCCCTTGCTGATCCAGGTCGGCGGCGACGCGGCCAAGGACACCTACTTCACCACCCACGCCTATATCGGTGAGGGCGCCACCCCGAAGGTGCAGGCCTTTATCGACGCCTACACCAAGTCGGTCGGCAATGCCCCGGAGAACGCGTTCGCTGCGCTCGGCTACGACTCGGTCAAGCTGATGGCCGACGCGATCGAGCGTGCCGGTGCGCCGGATCCGGCCAAGATCCGTGACGCGCTGGCCGCTACGTCCGGGCTCGACGGCGTGACCGGCACGATCACCTACCGCCCGGGCATTTCGGTGCCGGACAAGTCGGTCTCGGTCATTGGTGTCAAGGACGGCAAGCTTGTCCTGGCAAGTGAAGCGGCACCGACCTTCGTCGCGGAGCCGTGATCTTGTCCACTCCGGGCTCCCTTTGGGACATCTACAGGTCGCGGCTCTCCGCCGCGACCTTCACCGACCTGACGCATGCGTTTCATCCGGGTCAGCCGCATTTCCCGGCCTTCCCGGACGAGGAGCGCAGTGCGTTGCTCGATTTTTCGAAGGGCGATGCCTTCCAGGTCCACCACTACGCCTTCGTCGGACAGTGGGGCACCCATGTCGATCCGCCGGTGCACTTCATCGACGGCGGCCGCTCGATCGACCAACTGCCGGTGGCGGAGATGCTTCTGCTGCTGGTCATCCTCGACATCAGCGACAGGGTCGCCGCCGATCCCGACGCGACGCCGACGCTCGACGACATTTCGGCCTGGGAGGCGCGGAACGGCCGTATCCCGGAAAAGTGTTTTGTCGCACTTCGCACCGGCTGGTGGCCGCGCTGGCCGGACCCCGTGGCGTTTCGGAACAAGTCGGCCGACGGTATCTCGCATGCGCCGGGTTGGTCGAAGCCGGTGCTGGAGGAACTTTTGGAACGCCGCGGTGTTGCTGCGATCGGGCACGAGGGCATGGATACTGATCCCGGCCGTGCCACTTCCGCAGGTGACGCAAGCCTGGAATACTATGTGCTGTCGCGCGACTGCTGGCAGATCGAGCTCTTGGCCAATCTCGACAAGGTGCCCGAAGCCGGCGCGTTGATAATGGCAAGCTGGCCAAAGCCAAAGGCCGGATCTGGCTTCCCGGCTCGCGCTGTCGCCATCCATGAAGCGGCCGGCTGAACGCGTGAAGCCGCTGCTGGCGGCGGTCAAGGGGCCGCCGCACAACGATCATCAGATACGGAATTCAGACATGGATATCGATACAGTCCGCGATGCTTTTCCGGCGATGGCGAGAGGTGCCGAGCCGAAGAAGCGGATTTTCTTCGACAATCCCGCGGGAACCCAGATGGCGAGCCGTTCGATCGAGCGTATGACGCGTGCCATGATCGAAACCAACGCCAATCTTGGTGGCTATTTCGAAACCTCACTCGCGGCCCAGGCGATGGTCGACGACGCGCATCAGGCGATGGCCGATTTCTTCAATGCCGCCGACCGGCGTGAGGTGGTGTTCGGCCAGAACATGACAACTCTGACTTTCGCCGTCTCGCGCGCCATCGGCCGCGATCTGAACGCCGGCGACGCCATCGTGTTGACGCGCATGGATCATGACGCCAACGTCGCACCCTGGCTGATGCTGGCGGAGGATCGGGGGCTTGAAGTACGCTGGATCGACCTCGATCCAAAAACGTTCGAACTCGACCTGTCGACGCTGGAGGCGACTATCGACGAGGACGTCAAGCTGGTCGCCGTCGGCTATGCCAGCAACGTTACCGGCACGATCAACGACGTGAAGCGGATCGCGCAGCGCGCCCGCGCGATCGGGGCGCTGAGCTATATCGACGCGGTGCAGTTCGCGCCGCATGGGGTGATCGACGTCCAGGAGATCGGCTGTGATTTCCTGGTTTGCTCGGCCTACAAATTTTTTGGACCGCATCACGGGGTGTTGTGGGGCCGTTTCGATCTGCTGCAGGCGCTGACCGCCTATAAGGTGCGCGCGGCTTCCAATACGCCACCTGGAAAATTCGAGACGGGAACGACAAGCCGCGAGGCGCTTGCCGGGGTGCTTGGCGCCGTCGAGCACTATGCCTGGCTCGGACAGTCCTTCGGCAACGTCCACCCGCAGGCGACGCGGCGGGAGCGCATCGTCGCCGGCATTGAAGTCGCCGACCGTTATGAGCGTGTCCTGACAGCACGGCTGATTGCCGGATTGTCCAGAATTGATGGCGTCTTGATCCAGGGCATATCCGATGTGGCGGCGCTGGCGCGCCGTGTGCCTACCGTGTCGATCACCGTTGACGGAACCGATCCCGCGGACATCGCCAAGGCGATGGCAGAGGAAGGCATCTATCTCTGGCACGGTCACAATTACGGTTTGGAGCCAATCAAGCGGCTGGGGCTTGCGGACCGCAACGGTGTCGTCCGCATCGGGCTGGCTCATTACAACACCGAGGCGGAAGTCGATTTCCTGCTGGCGAAGCTGGCGGACTGGATGAAGACGCGGACCTGACATGCGCGACAGAAACGGAACCCCGAGGATCGGCGTCAAGCTTCGCCATGCCAGACAGGTGCTTGGCCTCAGCCTGGAAGAGCTCGGCGCCCGCATCGGGCTGACAGAGGGTTATCTCTCGAAGATCGAAAACGACCGCGCTACGCCGTCCATGGCGGCTCTGCACCGGCTGGTGCAGGCACTGGGCATCAACATGAACGCGATGTTCGGCACGCTGCAGCACAATGCCTCGGAAGTGTTCGTTTTGCGGCAAAACGAGCGTCCGCACATGGAGACGGGACATCGGCGTTCGGGCAACCATGTCGTGCTCGAGCAATTGGTGCCGTCCGGTCCGGAATATCTGCTGCAGATCAACGTTCATGTGATCGAGGCCGGCGGCGGCAGCCCCGAGTTGATCAGCCACAAGGGACAAGAGTTCGGCTACGTGCTCGAAGGTTCCGTCGAATTGCTGGTCGAGGCGAACGTGGTGGCGCTCGAGGCAGGCGACGCGTTCTATTTCAACTCCGAACTCGGCCACGGCTACCGCAATATCGGTTCGACCACGGTCCGCATCCTCTGGGTCAACACGCCGCCGACATTCTGACCGCCTCCAGCGCGGCGCCGGATTTCGAGGGAGTTCTGAAGACGTCGTTCAATGAGCCAACGTCCACAGGACAACAGCCGCCGAGCCCAACCGTCCTGTTTCAATGCCCGAACGCGAGCGGCGGGGCCAGTCGGTCGCGCCGCAGCCAGCGCGCCAGCAGCAGCGCGGCCACCACGGCCAGCCCCGTCGACAGGCCGATCCAGATGCCGATGCCATGCAGGCCGAAATGGAAGGCGAGCAGCACCCCAAGCGGCAGGCCGACGCCCCAATAGCCGATCGCGGCATAGATCATCGGCACCTTTGTGTCGTGCAGGCCGCGCAGCATGCCGGCGGCCACCGCCTGAGCGCCGTCGAAGACCTGGAACAGCGCCGCGAAGACCAGGAACGACACGGCAAGTTCGATCACCCTGGCATTGGCCGGATTGCTCAGATCGATGAAGGCGCTGATCAGCGGATGCGGCCACAGGATCATCACCAGCCCCATCAGCGCCATGAAGGAAACGCCGATGACGAAGGCGGTCCAGCCGGCGCGCGACACGCCTTGCGGATTGCCGGCGCCATGCGCAAGGCCGACGCGCACCGTCACCGCCTGGTTGAGGCCAAGCGGCACCATGAAGGAGATCGAGGCGATCTGGATGGCGATCGCGTGCGCGGCCAGCGAATCCGCGTCGATCAGGCCCATCAGCAGGGCGGCCGCATTGAAGATAGTCACCTCGAAGGCGAGAATGCCGGCAATCGGCAGGCCGAGCCGCAACAGGCCCTTGAAGCGTGGCCAGTCCGATCGCCAGAACCGTCCGAACAGACGATAACGGCGGAACTTCTTCTCCAGCATCACCACGGCAGCCAGGCCGATGAACATCAGCGTTGAGGACAGCGAGGTGGCAAGGCCCGACCCGGCAATGCCCATCGACGGCACGCCGAGATTGCCGAACATGAACACCCAGTTGAAGAAGGCATTGCAGGCGACGGCAACAAAGACGATGACCAGCGCCCAGCCCGGCCGCTCCAGCGCCGAGATAAACGAGCGCAGCACGATATAGAAGTAGAAGGGCAGCACCGCCCATTCGAGCCAGCGCAGATAGATGCCGGCCTGATGCGCCAGTGCCGGTTCCTGGCCCATGGCCAGCAGAATGCCTTCGCCGTGCCAAAGCACGAGCCAGATCGGGATCGAGATCAGGATCGCCAGCCACAGGCCCTGGCGCACGGTGCGGCGCAGGTCGCGCACCGAATAGCGGCGGCGGCCAAGCTCGGTGGCGATCATCGGCGATGTCGCCAGCATCAGGCCGAGGCCGAAGATCAGCGGCATGAAATAGAGGTTGGCGCCAAGCGCGCCGCTGGCCAGCGTATCCGGCCCCAGCCGGCCCATCATCATGACGTCGGTGGCCGTCATCGCGGTCTGGCCGAGATTGGTCAGCACCATCGGCCAGGCGAGCGCCAGCGTCGCCCTGATTTCCTGACGCCAAAGATTTTCCGGCGCGCGAGCGCCGGCTTCGATCGCAGACATTGTTCCGCTCTTTCCAGCTACGGCGCGTCGGCCAGAGCCGGAAGCCGCATGTCAAACGGCAAAACCTTCGGTTTCGCGGCGTTTGCGTCAGCTTCTGGACGAAACGCGACATGAAGGCAAGAGAGGAGGGACGGGAACGGATTGAGCCAGGGACCGGCCCCGATGCTCTAGCGGATCGCGTCCAGCATCCGCCGCTGGCGGTGCATCTCGAGGAAAACCTTGTAGTCGCGGTCGAAACGCCCTGATGATTTCGGGTTCGACGCGCGCTTCCTGCCGCCTTGCTGCATGGCAAGACAGGCCGCGTTGAGGTCGGGAAACAGCCCGGCCGCGGTGGCGGCGATCATGCCGGTGCCGAGCAGCACCGCCTCGTCGGCCAGCGGCTCGATCACCGTGCAGCCGGTGGCGTCGGCATAGAGCTCCATCAACAGCGGGTTCTTGGTGTGGCCGCCGGTGACATGCAGCGTATCGATCAGATAGCCGTTCTCGTTCAGCGCCTCCAGCACGTGGCGCACGCCGAGCGCGATGCCGACGGCGGTGCGCCAGTAGAGCTTGCACAGGCTGTCGAAGGAGGAGTCCAGCGTCAGTCCGCTGACGACGCCGACGGCATGCGGATCGGCGAGCGGTGAGCGGTTACCATGAAAATCGGGCAGCACATGCAGCCGCGCGGCAAGGTTGTCGCCCTCGGTGGCGCGCAGCTCGGCGACACGCCTGGCGATCTTCGCATGCATGGCGGCATCCGGCTCGCCGCCGGCGCCGTGCCAGCGGATGATGTGGTCGAGCAGGGCGCCGGTCGCCGACTGGCCGCCTTCCGACAGCCACAGCCTGGGCAGCGCCGCGCCGTAATAGGGACCCCAGACGCCGGCGAAGGGCTGCGGATCCGGTGACATCGCCATGACGCAGCTCGACGTGCCGGCGATCAGCGCCAAATGCCGGCCGATGTCCTGTTGGTCGCCGGCAAAGCCGCCGAGCACGCCAAGCGCACCGGCATAGGCATCGATGACGCCGGCGCCGACCCGGCATTTCTCGCTCAGCCCAAGCTCGGCCGCTGCCTGGGCGGTCAGTTGGCCAATATAAGCGCCGACCGGGCTGGCCTTTTCCGGCAAATTGCCGTGCTCGAAAAGATCGCCGAGGCCGACGAGCGCAAAGAAGTCGCGCCGCCAGCCGGCCTCTTCATGCGCCAGATAGGTCCATTTGGCGGTCAGCGTGCATTGCGAGCGGGCCAGCGAACCTGTCGCTTGCCAGGTCAGGAAATCGGTGAGATCGAATAAATAGCCGGCTTCATTCCAGGTCTCCGGCAAATTGCGCTTCAGCCACATCAGCTTCGGTGTCGCCATTTCCGGCGACATGACGCCACCGACGTAATTCAGCACGGCATGGCCGCTTGCCGTGCATTCGTCGGCCTCCGCGATGGCGCGGTGGTCGAGCCAGACGATGGTGTCCCAGCGCTTGTCGCCCGTGGTCGAGACGCTGAGCTGGCCGCCTTGCCGGTCACGCACCACCAGCGAACAGGTGGCGTCAAAGCCGATGCCGGCGATCGCCTCGGGCGCCACGCCCGATTGCGCGACCGCTTCACGCGTGGCCGCGCAAACCGCCCGCCAGATGTCGTTGCTCGACTGCTCGACCATGTCGCCGGCCTCGCGCCAGACCTCGATGTCCCGTTTGGCCGAGGCAAGCAGGGTTCCCGTGTGGTCGAACACCCCGGCCCGCGCGCTGCCGGTGCCGACGTCGATGCCGAGGAAGTGGGACATTGGGGGAAACCTTCGGTTTAGGGCAGTAGGGGAGTAGGGGAGTAGGGCAGTAGGGCAGTAAGGCAGTACGGGAATAGGGGATGGTGGCTTGGCTCGGGCCCGGGCATTGAACGGCAGAGCAATCCTACTGCCCTACTGCCCTACTGCCCTACTCCCCTACTCCCCTACTCCCCCTAGAGATCATTGCTCTGCGGCAAAATCACCAAATCCCTTATCGTCACATTGCGCGGCCGGGTCAGCATGAACATCACGGCTTCGGCCACCTCGCGTGGCTGCATCAGGCCGCCGGCGGCGAGTTCCTCTTCGAGCTTAGCCTTTGGCCAGTCGTCGACCAGTGCCGTCACCACCGGGCCGGGCGCCACGGCGCCGACGCGCAGGCCGTGCTTGGCGACCTGCCGGCGCACCGTGTGGACGAAGGCCTGCACGGCGTGCTTGGAGGCCGTGTAGATCGGTTCCCATACCACCGGAACCAGACCGGCGATCGAACTGGTGACGATGATGTCGCCGGTCTTGCGTTCGATCATGTGCGGCAGCACTGCCTGGATCGAGCGGAAGCAGGCATTGATGTTGAGGTTGAGCATACGGTCCCAGACGTCGGGATCGCCGGTCGCCACCTCGCCGCCGACATAGGCGCCGGCATTGGCATGGAAGATGTCGAGTTGGCCGGCCTTCTCCAGGATTTGCGGCATCATGGTGGCGACGCTTGCCGGCTGCATCAGGTCGATCACCAGCGGGATCGCTTTGGGGCCGAGTTCGGCGCACAGTTTGTTCAGCGTCGCCTCGGCGCGGTCGACCAGCACCACGGTGGCGCCGGCCGCCAGCATATGCCTGGCGCATTCGAGGCCGATGCCTGACGCGGCACCGGTGACGGCGGCAACTTTTCCGGACAGTTCTTGGCTCATGTCTTGCTTCCTGTTGATGGGTTCAGGCCCGGCCATGCGAGACACGCGAGCGGCGTGCCAGCGAGTCGACGATGACCGCGATGGCAAGCACGGCGCCGGTGATCATGTACCGAAGCGACGAGGACAGATCGAGCAGCGTCAGGCCGCTGGCGATCGACTGGATGACGATGATGCCGAGCAGCGCCGAATAGGCGCTGCCGCGGCCGCCGAACAGGCTGGTGCCGCCTATGACGGCCGCTGCGATGGCGTTGAGGTTGACGTCGCCCGTGCCGGCCTGCT
>NZ_RZPW01000248.1:0-8039 GCF_003998455.1 Mesorhizobium sp. M7A.F.Ca.CA.001.08.2.1
CCGCTCCCACACCCGCCCCGCCTACAACTCGGAAGTCCACGCCACCCGCGACATGGGCGTTGGCGAGCTCAACAACTGCTACGAGGATGCAGAACTGGCCGACACCATCGTTTCGGTCGGAAACAACCCGCTCGAAACCCAGACCAACTATTTCCTCAACCACTGGATTCCGAACCTGCGCGGGACTTCGATGGACAAGAAGAAGGCGCAGCTTCCTGACGAGCCTCACGCCAACGGCCGCATCATCTTCGTCGACCCGCGCCGCACGGTTTCGGTCAACGCCGCCGAGGCCGAAGCTGGCAAGGACAACGTCATGCACCTTGCCATCAACTCCGGCACGGACATGGTGCTGTTCAACGCGTGGCTGACGGAGATCGCCGCCAAGGGCTGGGTCGACAAGGCCTTCATCGACGCGTCGACCACGGGTTTCGACAAGGCGGTCGCCGCCAACAAGACCTCGCTCGAGGACGCGGCGAAGATCACCGGGCTGACCGTTGACCAGATCAAGCAGTCGGCCGCCTGGATAGCCGAGCCAAAGGAAGGCAAGCGCCGCCGCACGATGATCGCCTACGAAAAGGGCCTGATCTGGGGCAACGACAACTACCGCACCAATGCGGCCCTCGTTAACGTGGCGCTGGCAACAGGCAATGTCGGCCGCGAAGGCGGCGGCTGCGTGCGCATGGGCGGCCACCAGGAAGGCTACGTCCGTCCCTCGGACGCGCATGTCGGCAAGCCGGCCGCCTATGTCGACAAGCTGCTGATCGAAGGCAAGGGCGGCGTTCACCACATTTGGGCCTGCGACCACTATAAGACCACGCTGAACGCCCACCAGTTCAACATGGTCTACAAAAAGCGCACCGACATCGTAAAGGACGCGATGAACGCCGTGCCCTACGGCGACCGTGACGCGATGGTTAAGGCGATCACCGACGCGATCAAGGCCGGAGGCCTGTTCTCTGTCGACGTCGACATCATCCCGTCGAAGATTGGCGCGGCGAGCCACGTCTGGCTGCCAGCGGCGGAATCCGGCGAGATGAACCTGACCTCCATGAACGGCGAGCGCAGGATGCGGCTGGTCGAGCGCTACATGGATCCGCCTGGCAACGCCAAGCCGGACTGCCTCATCGCCGCAGGCATCGCTCAAAATCTTGAGCGCGTTTTTCGCGAGATGGGCGACGCCAAGTACGCCGACCAGTTCAAGGGATTTGACTGGAAGACCGAAGAAGACGCGTTCATGGACGGGTATCATCAGAACGCCAAAGGCGGCGAGAACGTCACCTACGAGCGGCTCCGCGCCATGGGCAACAACGGCTTCCAGGAACCGTCGACAGGGTTCGAGGGCGGCAAGATCGTCGGCACGAAACGGCTCTACACCGACGGCAAGTTCGGCACGAAGGATGGCAAGGCGACTTTCATGGAAGCCGCATGGCGTGGCCTGCAGGCGCCTGGCAAGGAGGAGCAGAAGAAGAACAACAAGTTCCTCATCAACAACGGCCGCGCGAACATCGTCTGGCAGAACGCGTTCCTCGACCAGAACAGCGAGTTCGTCATGGATCGGTTCCCCTATCCGTTCATCCAGATGAGCCCCGATGACATGGGCGAGTTGGGACTGAAAAACGGCGATCTCGTCGAAGTCTACAACGAGAGTGGCTCGACGCAGGCGATGGTCTATCCCACTCCGACCGCGAGGAAGGGCGAAACCTTCATGCTGTTCGGTTTCCCGACGGGTGTGGTGGGCAATGTCATCAATGCGGGCACGAACGAACTGATCCTGCCCAACTACAAGCAGACGTGGGCGAACATCCGCAAGATCTCGGATGCTCCGGAAAGCGTGAAGCACCTTTCCTTCAAGTCCACGGAATATCAGGCGGGCTGAGCCACGTATTCTGCCGCGGGCTAACCGGCTCGCGGCAGCTAGCCGTGTCTTCAATCGTCAACGGAGAGTTCTCGCGTGAAATATCTGCTCGTCAGCGCCACAATGGTTTTGGCGTTACTGCCGCCGATCGCCCAGGCCCAGGATGTCGAGGCTGGCAAGACGGTGTTCAAAAAGTGTGCCGCCTGCCACAACGCCGATACTGACGCGAACAAGGTCGGGCCAACCTTGAAAGGCGTCGTGGGCCGGACAGCGGGGACCGTCCCGGGCTATTCGTATTCGAAAGCCATGAAGGACGCGGGTGCAGCGGGCCTGGTGTGGGACGAGCCGAACCTGACGGAATATCTGGCCAATCCCAAGGCGAAAGTGCCGACGAACAAAATGGGGTTTCCTGGCCTCAAGAACCCCGACGACGTCAAGAACGTCCTCGCCTATCTCAAGAGTGTGTCAGGTTAGAAAACCTAGGCCGTTGCGTTTCGAGAACAACGCAGGGGAGGAGCGATCGTGTTTCACGCCGCGAAGCCTGTCTTGAAGGCCGACTGCTCCGCCGGGCAGGGTGGCGAAGCTATCCCGTTCGATACGGCGGTGGCCAAAGCCGTCGCGCTCGCCAAACCTGTTCGATACAGGGAAACAGTCTCGCTTGCCGCAGCATTGGGACGGGTTTGCGCGGCCGATGTCTGCTCGCCTATTTCGCTGCCTCCGTTCGACAATTCGGCCATGGACGGGTTTGCCGTTCGAACGGCGGATTTCGATGGGGAAGGGCCTTGGACCTTTCGCGTGGCTGAACGGGTGGTCGCCGGCGACGTACGCGCCCTTGAGAACCTCGACCCACAAACTGCACTCAGAATATTCACGGGAGCACCCGTTCCGTCGAGCTTCGACGCCGTGGTCACGCAAGAGCACTGTGAGCGAGCTGGCGATACTGTCACGATGTACGAGCGGCCCCGTCGTGGCCGTCACATCCGTCTCGCTGGCGAGGACGTCGGCGCCGACACGGAACTGGTAAAGCGGGGCAAGGGCCTATCCGCGAGAGACCTAACCTTGCTGGCGGCGGTGGGGATCGTCGATGTCCAGGTGCTTCGAAAGGTACGGATAGGACTGCTCTCAACCGGAACCGAATTGAAAGAACCGGGTGAACCGCTCGAGCACGGCCAGATTTACAATTCCAACCGGATCATGCTCCGCTCGTTGCTGGCGGCCTGTCCTTGGGCGGAAATAGTCGACTTCGGCATGGTCCCTGACAGCCTGGGTCTCCTCGCGGACGTTGTTGCCCGCGCGGTCGCGTCCTGTGACGCCCTGGTCACCACAGGCGGGGTTTCGGCAGGCGAGGAAGACCATATGGTCGCGGCCGTTCAGGCTCATGGCGCCGACCTCGACGTCCTCAAGGTGGCGATGCGGCCGGGCAAGCCGCTGAAGGTCGGAAGGATCAGGAACACGGTCTTTGCCGGGTTGCCAGGCAATCCCAACGCCGCCCTGATAGCGTTCCGGCAGATTGTCCTGCCTGCCTTGCGAAAGCTGGCTGGCCTCGCGGAGACCCAGCCGCAATGGTTCTCGGCGGTGGCTGGCTTCAGCTGCAAAAAGCGGCAAGGCCGAACCGAGTTCGTGCCCGTCCGCATATCCAGCCGCACCGAAACGGGTGAACCCGTGCTGGAGATGCTTGAACGTGGGTCCTCGGCCAATTTGATGGCGATCGCGTTGGCCGATGGGATTGCGCTCTTGCCGCCTGACGCGGCCGAGATCACAAACGGCACGCTGCTGCGCTACGAGCCGTTTTGGACCTAGTTCTGTTTCGCGACCACCATGCTGCGCGTCGCCTTGCAAGTCCTTGCAGACGCGGCCCGAGTCCTCTAGTTTTTGCACTAGATACGACATCTCCAATGACATGTGATTCTGAGGAGAATATGAAGCATTTTTCACAATGTCCGGCGTCTTTGTTGAAGCCCATGCAATGCCGGGCGGGGCGTGCCCTCTTGGATTTGGATCAGGCTGAGCTCGCCAAGGCCGCAAATGTTCATCGAAACACGATCGCAGATTTCGAAAAGGGGAAGCGAACGCCCAATCTGAACAACCTGATCGCTATTCAGGGGGCGCTGGAATCGGCCGGAGTGGTCTTAATCGACGAAGGTGCGCAGGGCGTTGGGGTGAAACTGCTCGGGGCGTGAGGGAGGTGCCCCGAAACACAGGGTCCGTGGCCGCAGGCGTGCCCGTCCCTTGATGCAAGCTATTTCGGCCTCAGCTTCGAAGGTATTTGACGAGCGGCGCAATCGCCAGCAAAAAGGCAATGAACGCCAGGATCGAGATGACGGCCATGCCGCCCATCATCCACATGCTTGAACCACCCATCATAGCGGTTATTCCGCGAGACCCGGGTGCGCGCCGCGGTTGCGAGGTGAGCGAGGTGAATTAGTTCGCCGCAGATTTCCGTCAAGACAATAAAGAAGCTCGATCAGCCCCCCGTCGCCCTCACTGCGCCATTGCCTGGTCCTGCCAGTTCGTCGATGATTGGACAGTCCGGCCTGTCATCTCCCTGGCAATGCTCGACGAGGTGATGAAGCAGTCCGCGCAGTCCGACCAGTTCGGCGATCTTCCTGTCGATCTCCAGCAGCTTGGCTTCCGCGATTGCCTTTACGTCCGCGCTCTCGCGGTCCTTGTCGCCTCTAGGCATCCTGATACCGTCAACCGATCCCGACGCGGCAAAACGTGATCGTCGGGCTTGCCTATCGTCATGTTGCTGTCATATGTTGGCGTTACGTACCCTTAATTCCGGATTTATGGATACATGGATAAAAAGTCGGCTCTTCTCGCATTGGCGGCACTCGGCCAAGACACCCGGCTCGAGGTCTTCCGCCTGCTCGTCAAGGCAGGCGCAGATGGCGTGCCCGCCGGCGAAATCGCTTCGCGACTGGATACGGTGCAGAACACCATGTCGGCGCACCTGAAGGTCCTCGACCATGCTGGTCTGGTCCGCGCTGAGCGTGACGGCCGAACAGTCCGATATCTCGCAGACATGACGGGCTTCCGCGACCTGCTCGCCTATCTCATGGAAGACTGCTGCAACGGCGCGCCGGAGCTCTGTCAGCCCGTGATCCAGGCGGTAACCTGCAAATGCTGAGGAAGGAGCCCATGAGCGA
Source organism: Mesorhizobium sp. M7A.F.Ca.CA.001.08.2.1 (assembly GCF_003998455.1). Lineage (NCBI taxonomy): Bacteria > Pseudomonadati > Pseudomonadota > Alphaproteobacteria > Hyphomicrobiales > Phyllobacteriaceae > Mesorhizobium > Mesorhizobium sp. M7A.F.Ca.CA.001.08.2.1. The sequence goes on from NZ_RZPW01000248.1 coordinate 5,005, forward strand.
TCAAATCTACAATGTCTTGTTTCTCTGCACGGGGAATTCGGCGCGATCCATCCTCGCGGAGGCGATCCTGAACCGCGTCGGCGCTGGCAAGTTCAAAGCCTATTCGGCGGGCTCGCACCCCAAAGGGGAGGTCCACCCCTACACGCTCCAGCTTCTGAAAACCCTCAACTACGACACCTCCTTCGCCCGTTCGAAGGACTGGGAGGAGTTCGCGGTCCCCGGCGCGCCGAAAATGGATTTCGTTTTCACCGTCTGCGACAATGCAGCCAACGAATCCTGCCCGGTCTGGCCGGGACAGCCGATGACGGCGCACTGGGGCGTGCCAGATCCGGCAGACGTGGAGGGTACCGACGCCGAAAAGCACCTGGCTTTCGCCGAGGCCTACCGCATGCTCAACAACCGCATCTCGATCTTCGTCAGCCTGCCCATGAACATGGTCGACAAGCTCGCGCTGCAGAAGCGCCTGGACGAGATCGGCCGCAACCTGCCGAAGGCGGGCTGAACCTCATGGCGAACGACCTGCCACGCCGCGTCGTCGCGGAAGCCTTGGGAACCGCGCTGCTGGTCGCGACCGTGGTCGGCTCCGGCATCATGGCCGCCAAGCTGACGCACGACGTCGCCGTTTCGCTGCTGGGCAACACACTGCCGACCGGGGCGATCCTCGTGGTGCTGATCACCATACTGGGACCGATCTCGGGGGCGCATTTCAACCCCGCAGTCACGCTGGTGTTCGCGCTCCGCCGGGAGATAGAGGCGAACGCGGCGCTTGCCTATGTCATCGCACAAATCGCGGGCGGCATCGCCGGGACCTTTTTGGCCCACGCCATGTTCGAGCTGCCGATCCTCCAGGCCTCCGCGACGGTGCGGACCGGAACCGGGCAGTGGCTTGCGGAGGCGGTCGCCGCCTTCGGCCTTGTCTTCACCATCCTGGCAGGGCTGCGTTTCCGCTCCGACGCGATCCCCTGGCTGGTCGGGCTCTACATAACGGCCGCCTATTGGTTCACCGCCTCGACCTCCTTCGCCAACCCGGCCGTCGCGGTCGCTCGCGCTTTTTCCGACACGTTTTCCGGCATCCGTCCGGTCGACCTTCCGGGCTTCATTGCCGCCGAATTGCTAGGGGCCTTGCTCGCGATGGCGCTCGCGGGCTGGCTGCTCGCTGAGACGAAACCAATCAGACAGATGAAGGCTGCCGAATGACTGTTACGATCTACCACAACCCTGACTGCGGCACCTCGCGCAACCCGCTGGCCATGATCCGCCAGTCCGGCGAAGAGCCGCAAGTGATCGAATACCTGAAGAACCCGCCATCACGCGAAAAGCTCATCGAACTGATTGCCGCGATGGGAAAGAAACCCCGCGATCTACTGCGCGAGAAGGGCACGCCATACGCTGAACTCGATCTGGGCAATCCCAAGTGGACCGACGACGAGATCCTCGATTTTATGCTGGCGCATCCGATCCTGATCAATCGGCCGATCGTGGTGACGCGTCTCGGCGTCGTTCTCGCGCGGCCTTCGGAGGCGGTTCTCGACATCCTGTCCAACCCCAATATCGGGCCGTTCGTCAAAGAGGATGGCGAGGTCGTCGTCGACACCAGGGGCAAGCGCATTGCCTGACCGGGATCAGGTGGCCGAAGGCTCGTTGCCGAACGTGGACGAAGACCAGTTCCGGCCGATCGACCTGCAAGCGCTGCTCGACGCGCCGCGTTCGATCCACAGGCCCCGCGTGCTGATGCTCTATGGCTCGCTGCGGGAACGCTCCTATTCCCGGCTCGTCACCGAGGAGGCGGCGCGGATCCTTCGCCGGCTGGGCGCCGAGGTGCGCATCTTCAATCCTTCGGGCCTGCCGCTGCCGGATTCGACGTCCGCCGATCACCCCAAAGTCCAGGAACTGCGGGACCTGTCCATCTGGTCCGAGGCCCAGGTCTGGTGCTCTCCGGAACGGCACGGCTCCATGACGGGAGTGATGAAGGCGCAGATCGACTGGCTGCCGCTGTCGATGGGCGGCGTACGCCCGACGCAGGGCAGGACGCTCGCCGTCATGCAGGTTTCAGGCGGCTCGCAGAGCTTCAACGCCGTCAACCAGCTCCGCATCCTCGGTCGCTGGATGCGGATGTTCACAATCCCGAACCAGTCGTCGGTTGCAAAGGCCTTCGCCGAGTTCGACGAGGCAGGCCGCATGAAGCCGTCATCGTACTACAACCGGATCGTCGATGTGATGGAGGAGCTGATGAAGTTCACGCTGCTCCTGCGCGACCGTTCCAGCTACCTGACGGATCGCTATTCCGAGCGCGTCGAGAGCGCCGAAGAAGTGGCCAAGCGGGTGAACCAGCGGTCGATCTGAGGCGCGTCCTGCCGCAGACAGAATGGCGGACGGGACGCGGCAGGCAGACTATGAGCGCAACCGCAGGCATCCGTCGCCTGTCGTTTGTCTGGGGGCAACTGATGGCAACTGAACCGCCCTGCAGTTTCGGCGACCGGGCGAGCGCGCCATGAGACCGCGCGACGTCGCGTTGGCGACCTTGCCTCCCGCGCTGTGGGCGATCGCCTACACGATCGCCAAACCCGCCATGCTGACCTTTCCTCCCATGTTCCTGATGGCGATCGTCTATGCGGTCACGGCACTCGCGCTGTTCCGGCCATCGGGCAGGCGGCAGACGCCGCTGTGGGCGCTGGTCGCCGCGGCAACGCTCGGAGGAAGCCTGCAGAGCGCGCTCATATTCAGCGGCATTGCCCTCGTGCCCTCGACGATGGCGGTCCTGACAGTCCAGTCCCAGGTTCCCTTCGCCGTCCTGGCAGCCTGGGCGATCGGCCAAGAGCGCATGAACGGCCGTCGGCTAGGCGGTATCGCGCTCTCGCTCGCGGGCGTGGCGCTCGTTGTCGGCTTGCCGCAATCGGTCGGCCAATTCAGGGGCCTGCTCCTCATCGTTCTGGGCACGTTCTGCTGGGGCATCGCACAGGGAATAATACGGGCGGCGTCGAAGGATTCGGGCGGCCAGCTCATGGGAGCGATGTCCGCCATTGCGGCCCCTCAGC
>NZ_RZPW01000249.1:0-8034 GCF_003998455.1 Mesorhizobium sp. M7A.F.Ca.CA.001.08.2.1
GATCAGGCCTGGGATGGTGATAAAAACTTCACGCTGCAACCTTGACGGCCAGCACGCTCTTCTTCACCGGAATGCGCACCGACACGATCGTGCCGACACCTTCGCTCGACCGGATCTTCAGCGCGCCGCCCTGAAGCTCGGCCAGCGAACGTGAGATGGCAAGGCCAAGGCCGGACCCGGCATGGCTCTTGGAGAACTGGTTCTGCACCTGTTCGAACGGCCGTCCGAGCTTTCCGAGCGCCTCCTTGGGGATGCCGCAGCCATTGTCCTCGATCGTCAGCACCAGCGCGCCGGATGTGTTGCGGGCCCTGACCGATATGTGGCCGCCCTGGCCGGTGAACTTCACCGCATTGGACAAAAGGTTGATGACGATCTGCTTGATCGCACGGCGATCGGCGACCAGCGTCAGCGCATCGGCAATGCGCGTTTCCACGGAGATGGCCTTTTGCGCCGCCTGCAGCGAAACGACGCGTACGGTTTCGCTGATCAGCGGGCCGAGGTCGATCTCTTCCCGGTCCAGAGAGAACTGGCCGGCCTCGATCTTGGACATGTCGAGAATATCGTTGATGACGCCCAGCAGGTACTTGCCGCTGCTGTTGATGTCGGTGGCATATTCCTCGTAGCGCTCCGATCCGAGCGGGCCGAACAGCCCTTGTTCCATCAGTTCGGAGAAGCCGATGATGGCGTTCAGCGGCGTGCGCAACTCATGCGACATGTTGGCCAGGAATTCGGATTTGGCCCGGTTCGCCGCTTCGGCCCGTTCGGTTTCCTTCATGTATTTGCGGTTGAGGTCGACCAGTTCGCGCGAACGCTCCTCTTCGGCCCGCCGCGCGAGGCTGAGATCATGGATCGTTGCCATCAGCCGTCGCTCACTGTCGACCAGCTTCTCCTGGTGCAGCTTGATCTGGGTGATGTCGGAACCGACCGAGACGATGCCGCCGTCCCGGGTCTTCAGTTCGTTGACCTGCAGCCAGCGGCCATCGGCCAACTGCCGCTCGAAAGTGGCGCCGCCCTGCAGGCCGCTGGTGTGGGCAAGCCGCCTTTCGGAAGCAAAGGCCAGCATGCGTTCTTCCAGCGCCGCGCGCGCGGTGCCCGGCATCACGTCGCGGTCCGAAAGCCCGTTGTCCTGCTGGTATTTGGAATTGCACATGATCAGGTGCTGCGTCGAATCCCACAGCACGAAGGATTCGTTGATGTTCTCGATCGCCGTTCTGAGGCGAAGGTCGGCAGCCTCGGAACGCAGCGCCAGATGACGCTGTTCGGTGACGTCGACGGCGATGCCGATCAGCTGGATCTCCGGCGCTTCCGGATCGATGACCTGTGCCCGTGCGCGCATCCAGACCCATTGGCCATCGGCATGGCGCATGCGGAACACCTGATCGATGTGATCGATCTCGCGTGCGACGATTCTGTTGGCGAGCTCGAACAGGTCGCCGTCCTCGGGATGGATGATCTGATCGACCTCGCCGAAGGACAGCATCGTTTCGCAAGGCTTGTAGCCGAGCATGTCGTACATCGAGCGCGACCAGTACATCTTGCCGCGCACCATGTCCCAGTCCCACAGGCCGCAGCGGCCGCGAACCAGCGCCATGTCGATGCGCTGATGCGCTTCGAGGTAGATGCGGTCGGCCGCCTGCGCACGTGCCGCCTGGCCGAAATAGGCATAGAGGATGACGATCAGCACACCGGCCGTCAGCACGAACAGGGTGACGTTCAGCGAAACGGTCTTGCGCCAGGCATCGAAAACCGCGTCCTGTGGCACCAGGGCCGCCGATGCACCCTTTCCGCCATTCGCGAGGCTGACCGCGGCGTACCAATCCCGTCCGTCGATGTTGACGTCCATGACGCCGGCACGATCGCCGAACATGAACAAGGGCTGGCCGCCCTCGACGAGGCCGTCCAGAGAATGGCCCTGCCATGGCATCGAGCGTGGCGTCACCGCGACGATCTTGAAAGCGCTGTCGGTGATGACAAGCACATGGCTGCGGCCCATCGCGCCCTGACGGCTGGTGGTCTCCAGCAGATCCTGTATGGCGCCGGGCACCGTTTCCGAGGTGGTGGCGAGCGAACTGGCCAGCTGGCCCGCCGCCAGCGTCAGGATCGCCTTGGCATTGCGCTCGACATCGTCGCGCTCGTTCATCAGCGACAGCACGCGCAACGCCGCGATGACGATCAGGAAGGTGATGATGAGGACGGGTATTGATCGGCGCAGCAGCGGCTCGGCGGCCAGAAGCCGCCGGTAGGCCGGTTCGGCGATGAGTCGCGTATTCCCGGCAAGACCGTCGCCGCGCGTCTCACGATGCGCAAAAACCGTCCCTCCGGGCGCGCCCCACGCGTCCGCCTTCGCCATAAATGGCACTCCCCGAATTTGCCTATGCTGCTTGGTGATCCGGCAAACGCCGCACTTCCGAATCGTCAGTAAAGAATCAAAGGTGATTCGCCTTGTCCAGTGGTCCGGCGAAAAAAGATTAAAAATCGACTAAAATAATGGGCTTTCGCTGGCGCAGCGCCTAACGGAAGCCGCTGCTGGCAGGTCCTGGTTGAAATTCACCAGCTTGGCGGCGTGCACGGATCTCCCTTCTGCCACAAGGGGAGAAGGAAGAGAGCGGCTAAGCCAGCGTGCGCTCGACAATATCCCGCAGATCCGCCGACAGGTTTTCGGCGCCGGCGATCGAGAGCAGCGCTTCCCTGGCCTTCGCCTGCCGCAAGGGTTCGAGCGAACGCCAGGATCTGAGCGCCGTCGCCAGCCTTGCCGCCACTTGCGGGTTGCGCTTTTCAACCTCGAGGACGGTTTGAGCAAAGAACCAGTAGCCTTCGCCGTCGGCCCGGTGGAAGCCGGTCTGATTGGCGCTGGAGAAGGTGCCGATCAGCGAGCGCACCCGGTTCGGATTGCCCATCGAGAAGGCCGGGTGGTTGGTCAAGGCCTTCACGGTGTCGACGGTTTGCGGCCCCGGTACGCTGGCCTGGATCTGGAACCATTTGTCCATGATCAGCGGGTCGGACCCGTAGGTCGTCTCGAAAGCCGCCAGCGCCTCGACCGCCTCGGGCGAACCGTGGTGACGATGCGCGAGCACGGCAAGTGCTGCCGCGCGGTCGGTCATGTTGGTCGCGGACTGGAAATGCCCGGCAGCGAGTTCCGCTCCGCCCGGCTGCAGCGACAGATAATCCAGCAGGGTGTTGCGCAAGGCGCGTCGTCCGGCGCTTGCCGCGTCGGGGCTGAACGCTTCTCTGTCGGCAAGGCTGAGGTAGAGGCCCGAAAAAACGTCCCGGTTCGCAGTGCCGATCGCCAGCGCCAGTGCCTCGCGAGCCGCATAGATGGCATCGGGGTCGATGTTCCTGCCGATGTCCCGGGCAATGTCGGCTTCGCCGGGCAGGGCCAGCGCCAATGCCCGATAGGCCGGCTCCAGCGTCTCGTCGCCGGCAATGCTGCCGGCGAGTTCGATCAGCCGCGGCGCAAAGGCCGGCTGCTTGCCGCCGAGGATCTCGCGGAACGCTGATATCAGCGCATCGGTCAGCAATGTGTTGAAAACCTGCCAGCGCGAGAAGGCGTCGCCGTCATGGCGGGCAAGGAAGAACTGGTCGTCGGCTTTCTGCTCGACGGACAACGTCACCGGCGCCGAAAAGCCGCGGTTGAGCGACACGGCCGGGCGCTCGGTGACGCCTGAAAACCGCACCATGTGGCGACGCTTGCGGATATGGATGACGCCGTCCTCGACGCTGGCGCCCTCGACGCTACTATACGGCACAGGCTTGCCGCCGGCGCCGATCAGCCCGAAAGCGAGCGGGATGTGCATCAGCCGCTTGCGGCTTTCGGAGGGTGTCGGCGGCACCGACTGCTCGATTTCGAGCGTAAACTCCTGCGCGGCCGGATTGTGCGTCGAACTGATCGTCAGGTTCGGCGTTCCCGCCTGATGATACCAGAGCGCGAACTGCGACAGGTCGCGGCCGGACGCATCCTCGAACACCTTGATGAAATCCTCGATCGTCGCCGCGTCACCGTCGTGCCGCTCGAAATAGAGGTCCATGCCGGCGCGAAACACGTCGGCACCGAGAATTGTGCGGATCATGCGCACCACTTCGGAGCCCTTCTCGTAGACCGTCGCGGTGTAGAAATTGTTGATCTCGCGGTAGCGGCGCGGCCGCACCGGATGCGCCAGTGGGCCCTGGTCCTCTGGAAACTGGTGAGCGCGCAAGGTGCGCACCTCGGCAATACGCTTGACCGCGCGCGAGCGCTGGTCGGCGGAGAATTCGTGGTCGCGGAAAACCGTCAGGCCTTCCTTCAGGCAGAGCTGGAACCAGTCGCGGCAAGTGATTCTGTTGCCTGTCCAATTGTGGAAATACTCATGCGCTATGATCGCCTCGATATTGGCGAAATCGGCGTCCGTCGCGGTCTCCCGGTCGGCCAGCACATATTTGTCGTTGAAGATGTTGAGGCCCTTGTTCTCCATCGCGCCCATGTTGAAGTCCGACACGGCGACGATGTTGAAGACGTCGAGATCGTATTCGCGGCCGAACGCCTCCTCGTCCCATTTCATCGACCGCTTCAGGGCGTCCATCGCATAGCCGGCCAGCGTCTCCTTGCCGGGCTCGACATAGATGCCGAGCTCGACCGTGCGGCCGGACAGGGTGACGAAACTGTCCGCGAGCCGGCCGAGATTGCCGGCCACCAATGCGAACAGATAGGACGGCTTGGGGAAAGGGTCGTGCCACACGGCATAATGCCAGCCGTCGCCGAGGTCGCCCTTTTCGAGCGGGTTGCCGTTGGACAGGAGCAGCGGCGCCTCGTCGCGCATTGCCTCCATGCGCACCGTGTAGACGGACAGGATATCGGGACGGTCGAGGAAATAGGTGATGCGGCGAAAGCCCTCGGCTTCGCATTGCGTGCAGTAGACGTGGCTCGAGCGGTAGAGGCCCATCAGGGCTTCGTTGCCCGCCGGCGCCACCTCGGTCTCGATGAGCAACTGGAAGCGCCGCGCCACCGGTGGCTCGAGGATGGTCAACTGGTCGGGCGTCGCCAGCAGATCCGCCGGTTTTACCTTCTTGCCGTCGATCTCGATGCGCTTGAGCGTCAGCCCGTCGCCGTCGAGCACCAACGGTGCCGACACGGAGACGCCGTCACGGCGCTCTATCGTGAGCACGGCGGTGACACGCGTTGCGTCTGGCGAAAGGCGGAAGGTGAGGTCGGTTTGCGGAATGAGGTAGTCGTTGGGGCGATAGTCTTCGAGCTTGAAGACCTGGCCGGTGTCCGTGCGCATTCCGTGGGTTTTCCTGTCGATTGCCTTGGCGGCGGATTGTGTCCGCTGGTCCAAGAAATTTGAAGTCCGCGCTCTTTACACGAAACGGCCCCTCGACAAAACTGAGGCAATGCCTATTTCAGGCGTTCGTTCTCCTGTCATCATCACGAGGCATCCATGACCGTCGTCACACCGAAATTCGGCATGGGCGCATCCGTGCTGCGGCGCGAGGATGCCGCCTTCATCCAGGGCCAGGGCCTTTATACCGACGACATCCAGCCGGCTGGCGTCCTGCATGGCTATGTCCTGCGTTCGCCGGTCGCCAAGGCCAGCTTCACCATCGGTTCGACCGAGGCGGCGAAGGCCGCACCTGGCGTCCATCTGGTACTGACCGGCAAGGACCTTGCCCATCTCGGCGATCTGAAATCCGGCGTCATGCAGGAACAGCCGGACGGCACCAAGGCGCCGACGCGCGACATCCCGATCCTGTGCCGCGACCGCGTCAACTATGTCGGCGATGCCGTTGCCTTCGTCGTCGCCGACAGCCGTGCCTTGGCGCAGGATGCCGCTGAATTGATCGATGTCGACTATGACGGCGAAGACGCGGCTTCCGGGACCGCAAATGCACTTGCCGAAGGCACGCCGCTGGTCTGGCCGGAGCTCGGTTCCAACCGCGCCTTCAGCTACCACATGGGCGACAGGAAAAAGACCGAAGCGGCTTTCGCCAAGGCCGCACACGTCACCCGCATCGAGTTCGTCAACAACCGGCTGGTCTGCAACTACATGGAGCCGCGCTCCGCGATCGGCGAATGGAACGTCGAGGAGAAGCGCTTCGTGCTGACCACCGGGTCGCAAGGCGTGCACTCCATGCAGTATATCCTGGCCAGCGTGTTCAAGATCAAGAAGGGCCAGTTGCGCGTCATCACGCCAGATGTCGGCGGTGGTTTCGGGCCGAAGAGCTTCGTCTACCGCGAATATCCGCTGGTGCTGGAAGCGGCGAAGCGGCTTGGCCGCCCGGTGAAATGGGCCGGCGACCGCACGGAACACTTTCTGACCGACGCGCAAGGCCGCGACAATTTCGTCACGGCCGAGATGGCACTGGACAAGGACGGCCGCTTTCTCGGCATGAAGGTGGACCTGCTCGCCAACATCGGCGCCTATATCTCGCAATATGGTCCGTTCATCCCCTATATCGGCGTCACCATGTCGACCGGTGTCTACGATATCCAGGCGCTCGACGTCTCGGTGACCGGCCTCTACACCAACACCTGCCCGGTCGATGCCTATCGCGGTGCCGGCCGGCCGGAAGCAGCCTTCCTGCTGGAAAAACTGGTCGATGCCTGCGCCCACGATCTCGGCCTGCCCGTCGAGGAGATCCGCCGCCGCAATTTCATCCGGCCGGAGCAATTTCCCTACCGGACGCAAACCGGCCGCCTCTACGACACCGGTGAATTCGAAGGCCATATGGAGCGGGCCATTGAGCAATCCGAATGGAAAGCGTTTCCGGAGCGGCTGGCGCAGTCGAAGGCCGGCGGAAAAATCCGCGGTCTCGGCATGGCGACCTATATCGAGGCCTGTGCCTTTCCGGGCTCGGAGCCGGCCTTCGTCGAACTCAATGGCGACGGCACGGTGACGCTGAAGATCGGCACCCAGACCAACGGGCAGGGGCATGCCACCGCCTATGCGCAGTTCCTGTCGGAAAAGCTCAATCTCGACATCGACAAGATCCATGTCCGCCAGGGCGATACCGACGAATTGAAGGCCGGCGGCGGCACCGGCGGCTCGCGCTCCATTCCGCTGGGGGGTGTGTCGGCTTCCCGCGCGGGCGAGGATCTGGCCAACAAGATCAAGCGCATCGCCGCCGACGAGCTGGAGGCTTCTGCCGGCGACATCGAGCTGTCCGATGGTGTTGCCCGCATCGTCGGCACCGACCGCACGATCGATTTTTCCAGCATCGCCAAGGCCGCCAAGACGCCTGACGATCTCAAGGGCTTTGGCGAGTTCGTGCAGGACGAATGCACCTATCCCAACGGCACTCATATCTGCGAGGTCGAGATCGATCCCGACACCGGCGCGACCGAGATTGTCCGCTACACCATCGTCGACGATTTCGGCGTTACCGTGAACCCGATCCTGCTCGCCGGCCAGGTGCATGGCGGCGTCGTGCAAGGCATCGGCCAGGCACTGACCGAGGACACTATCTATGGCGAGGACGGACAGCTTTTGACGGCGAGCTTCATGGATTACGCCATGCCGCGCGCCGACAATTTCCCGTTCTTCCATTTCGAGACCCGCAACGTGCCGTCGACGACCAATGCACTCGGCATCAAGGGCGCGGGCGAGGCCGGCACCATCGGCTCGACCCCGGCGGCACTCAATGCGGTGACCGACGCGCTCTGGCGCGCTTATGGCGTCAAGCACATCGACATGCCGGCAACGCCGGCGCGTATCTGGGCGACGATCCGAGAAGCGTCGGGAGCGTGACAGCGGGCCCCGGCAGCCCCTCGGCCACAGCCAGCGATGATGCCGGCGGGCACGACACGCTTACCGGTATCATGCTCAAGATCGTGTCGGTGGCGGTCTTCGTCGGCATGCAGACCTGCATCAAAGCCGCAGGCACCGTTCCGGCCGGCCAGATTGTCTTCTTCCGCTCTTTCTTCGCCATCTTCCCGATCATCGCCTTCCTGGCCTTCAGGAAAGAACTCGGCACTGCCTTCACCACCAAGCGTCCGTTCAACCACATCGCCCGCGGCCTGGTCGGCGTCTGCGCCATGGGGCTCGGCTTTTTCGCGTCTGTCTC
>NZ_RZPW01000024.1:0-19568 GCF_003998455.1 Mesorhizobium sp. M7A.F.Ca.CA.001.08.2.1
GCCCTCATATTTCCCTGGGGAACTCGATGCCTTTGCCACGCTCGTCGTGCCGGAGTTGCAGCGGCGCGGCCTGTTCCGGACGGAATACCAGGGCCGCACGCTGCGCGACCATCTGGGTTTGAAACGGCCGGTTTAGCTGCGGCGCAGCTTAGCCTGCCATCACCCTGCCATGCGGAATTTGATGGTCGGCATTAAAGGCTGCGTTGTGATTGACCAGCGCCATCATGATCTCGGCCGCAGCCAGCGCCGCGATGACCTGAGGGCGCTTGTCCTTGACGGTGTCGCCGCCAATTGGCGAGACGAGGCGGGCAAACTCGGCTTGGCTGCCGTCCGCCGATTTCAGGAACCAAGTCCTGAACGTCGCTTTCTTGGTCTTCGAGCCGATCATGCCGACATAGGCGGTGTCACCGCGTTTCAGCGCTTCCGCGACGATCAGGAAATCCAGCGCATGATCGTGGGTCAGGATGGCGAAGGCTGCGCCGGCGGGGGCATTCCGCACCATCGCTTCCGGCATAGCTGTCAGCCGTGTCTCGATGGTTTCGGGCATGCCTTCCAGTGCTTCGGCCCGCGTCTCGATGACGATGCCGTGCACGGGAAGAAGTGCGATCGCCGATGCCAGCGCCTGGCCGACATGGCCGCCACCGAAGATGTAGACGTACGGCAGGTGCGCCTCCTCGGCTTCCGCGGCCGCAACCAGGTCGCCGGCAAGCGCAGCATCGACGAGCCGGATCAAGACTTCGACGCGCCCGCCGCAGCATTGGCCGATCTCGGGACCCAGCGGGACGTCTAGGATAGCGCAGACTTCGTCAACCTCGATGCGGACTTCTTTGCCCAACATCTGCCTGGCCTTGTCGATTGCCATATATTCGAGCTGACCGCCGCCGATGGTGCCAAAGATCGCCGTCTGCGAGACGAGCATAAAGGCGCCCTTCTCGCGTGGCGTCGAGCCTTTTGTTCCGGCCACTTCGACCAGGGCAACCCGACCGGCGCTGGCGAGAAAGGCTTTCAGGCTTTGCACTTTCGAGTTCATGGTTCACGTTCCCGAATGGGAAATATAGGTTTTTTCGGCCCGGATTGCACGCATTGCCGACCCTGGGGCCGGATTCAGGCGCCGGCCTCCTTCTTCAGCCGCTCGATCGCCATTAGAACCCGCTCCGGGGTCGCCGGAGCATCGAGGCGCGGGCAGATCCTGTTGTCGGCGACACTGGCCACCGCGTCCGATAGCGCATGCAGCACCGACATGCCGAGCGGGAACGGCGGCTCGCCGACCGCCTTGGAGCGGTGGATGGTCGGCTCGCCGGCTTCCGGCCAGTCGGCCAAGGTGACGTTGAAGATCTTCGGCCGGTCGGAGGCGAGCGGGATCTTGTAGGTCGACGGCGCATGCGTGCGCAGCCGGCCCTTGGCGTCCCACCACAGTTCTTCCGTCGTCAGCCAGCCCATGCCCTGGATGAAGCCGCCCTCGATCTGGCCGATATCGATCGCCCGGTTCAGCGAGCGGCCACAGTCATGGAGAATATCGGTACGCTCGACCATGTATTCGCCGGTCAGCGTGTCGACCGAGACCTCCGAGCACGAGGCGCCATAGGCGAAATAATAGAAGGGGCGGCCCTCGCCCTTGTCGCGGTTCCAGTGGATTTTCGGCGTCTTGTAGAAACCAGCCGCCGACAGCTGGATGCGGGCCATATAGGCCTGCTTGACGAGGTCGGCGAAGGCGATTTCCTGGTTGCCGATGCGCACCCGGTTGGGCAGGAACAGCACCTGATCATGCGGCACCTGATATTTTTCGGCGGCGAAATCGGTCAGCCGATCCTTGATCTGGCGCGCGCCATTCTGCGCCGCCATGCCGTTGAGGTCGGAGCCGGACGACGCTGCCGTAGCCGAAGTGTTCGGCACCTTGCCGGTCGTTGTCGCGGTGATCTTCACCTGGTCGAGATCGATCTGGAACTCTTCCGCCACCACCTGCGCCACCTTGACGTTGAGGCCCTGCCCCATCTCGGTTCCGCCATGGTTCAGATGCACCGAACCGTCGGTGTAGACATGCACCAGCGCGCCGGCTTGATTGTAATGCGTGGCGGTGAACGAGATGCCGAATTTGACCGGCGTCAGAGCGAGGCCCCGCTTGATGAAACGGCTGTTGGCATTGAAGGCCGATATTTCACGCCGCCGCCGCGCATAGCTCGCGCTTTGCTCCAGCTCGGCGACGATGCGCTGGATGATGTTATCCTCGACCGTCTGGTGGTAGGGCGTGATGTTGCGGCCCCCCTCGCCGTCACCACTGGTGCCGTAGAAATTCTTCTTGCGGATTTCGAGTGGATCCTTGCCGACGGCAAAGGCCACCTCGTCGATGACGCGCTCGGCGCCGACCATGCCTTGCGGGCCGCCGAAACCACGAAAGGCGGTGTTCGACACGGTGTTGGTGTAGAGCGGCGCCGACTGCGCATGCACAGCCGGCCAGAAATAAGTATTGTCGCAATGGAACAGCGCGCGATCGGTTACCGGGCCGGAAAGGTCCGACGAAAAACCGCAGCGCGCCGCGAAAATGAAATCGACGCCGAGGATGTTGCCCTCGTCATCGAAGCCGACCTCGTAATCGACGAGGAAATCATGACGCTTTCCGGTGGCGATCATGTCGTCGTCGCGGTCGGGCCGGATCTTCACCGCGCGGTGGTGCTTCTTCGCGGCGATCGCGGCCAATGCGGCAAACTGATTTCCCTGCGTTTCCTTGCCGCCGAAGCCGCCTCCCATGCGGCGGATTTCCACCGTGACGGCATTGCTCGGCACGCCGAGCGCATGGCTGACCATGTGCTGGACTTCGCTTGGATGCTGGGTCGAGGAATAGATGGTGACGTCCTGATCCTCGCCAGGAACGGCCATGGCGATATGGCCTTCGAGGTAGAAGTGTTCCTGGCCGCCGATGCGCATTTTTCCCTTTAGCCGGCGCGGCGCCTGACGGATCGCCGTAGCGGCATCGCCGCGCTTCAGGGTGAGAGGCGGCGTGACGAGCTTGTCCTTCTTCGGATCGAGCGCGCCGATGTCGGTGACGAAAGGCAATTCCTTGTATTCGACCTTTGCCAATCTTGTGGCGCGGCGCGCCTGCTCGCGAGTTTGCGCAATAACGCAGAAGATAGGCTGGCCGTAGAATTGCACCTTGCCGTCGGCAAGCACCGGCTCGTCGTGGCGGCCGGTCGGCGAAATGTCGTTTTCGCCCGGCACGTCACTGGCCGTCAACACGTCGACCACACCGGGCGCTCTACGCACCGCCGAAAGATCCATGCTGGTGATGGTGGCATGCGTGGCACCGGAAAGCCCTAGGCAGCCATGCAGCGTGCCTGATGGTTCCGGCATGTCGTCGATGTAGACGGCGGTACCGCTGACATGTTTGTGCGCGGAATCGTGGCGCTGATCGGTGGCGACGCCGCCAGCGATCTTTTCAGCCTTGAGGTTGGGGGCAGCGTGCTTGTTCATCGAATGCCTCTTTTCCCTTCTCCCCGCTCACGGGGAGAAGGTGGCCCGAAGGGTCGGATGAGGGGCGACGCTGACCGTGACTGGTTTGCAGATACCGATCGACGACGGCGCCGCCCCTCATCTGCCTGCCGGCATCTTCTCTCCGTGAACGGGGAGAAGGACGCTATTGGTTTGCTGGCGCTGATATGCATCACGCCGCCTCGTGCCGTGAGACCTGGAATGGCGCCTTGGTGCCGCTGGTCTCGGCAAAGAAACGCAACAGCAGGTTCTTTGCCGCCAGCGCCCGATATTCGGCGCTTGCCCGCATATCGGTCAGCGGCGTGAAATCATTGGCGTATTCGGCCATGGCCGCCTCGACCGTGGCCTCCGTCCAGGGTTTGCCGAGCAGGGCCTGCTCGACACCGAGGGCCCGTTTAGGTGTCGCTGCCATGCCGCCATAGGCGATGCAAATGTCGGCCACCGTTCCGTCCTTGGCCAGATCCAGGAAAAACGCGCCAAGGGCCGCGGTAATGTCCTCGTCGCGACGCTTGGTGATCTTGTAGACGGCAAACTTCGTTTCCTTGGCCGGCACCGGCACATGCACGGCCTCGACGAATTCACCCGGCTGCCGATCCTGTTTGCCGTAGGCGATGAAGAAGGTTTCCAACGGGATCGTCCGCTGCTTCTTGCCCTTGCGCAAGGTGAGACTTGCGCCAAGTGCGATCAATGGCGGTGGCGTATCTCCGATCGGCGAGCCGTTGGCGATGTTGCCGCCGATGGTGCCCATGTTGCGCACCTGTTCGCCGCCGATGCGATCGAACAATGGCCCCAACGCCGGGATGCGCTTCGCCAATGTCGCGAAGGCGTCAGTGTAGGTGACGCCGGCGCCGATCGAAATGACGCCCTTGTCTTCCGAGATGGTGCAAAGCCCGTCGAGATCGCCGATGAAAATGGCCGGTGAAATATCGCGCATGTGCTTGGTCACCCACAGGCCGACATCGGTCGAGCCGGCCACGATGGTAGCGCCGGGTTCCTTGTCCAGCACGGCGGCGAAATCGTCGACATCGGCCGGCACGACCAGCCGCGCCTTGCCGGTTCCGATCTCGACCCGGGCGCCGTCACGCATGGCCTCGAGCCTCGCGGTGATCGCCTTGCGTTCCGTGGCCAGCGGGTCCTTTGCCGCCTTGCCGTAGCTGGAGATGGCCTGCGCGGCGCGCATGATCGCCTCGTAGCCGGTGCAGCGGCAGAGATTGCCTTGCAAAGCCTTTTCGACATCCGCGTTCGAGGGATCAGGCGACTTCATCCACAAGCCATAGAGCGACATGACGAAGCCGGGCGTGCAGAAGCCGCATTGCGAGCCGTGGAAATCGATCATCGCCTGCTGCACCGGATGCAACTGGCCGGGTGAACCGCGCAGATGCTCGACCGTCACGACATGGGTGCCGTCGAGCGAGCCGAGGAAGCGGATGCAGGCATTGACGCTTTCATAGACCAAGCCGCCCTCCGACAGCTTGCCGACCAGCACGGTGCAGGCACCGCAGTCTCCCTCGGCACACCCTTCCTTGGTGCCGCGCAGCGAACGGTCGAGCCGCAGCCAGTCGAGCAAGGTCGCGTCGGGTGCCACCGACGAAAGCGCCACATCCCTGCCATTGAGAATGAAGCGGATTTCGTTGCGGATGCTAATTTTGGTCATGCCTCAGCTCCCCCTGTAGGTCGAGTAACCGTAGGGCGAGACCAGCAGTGGCACATGATAATGCACAGGCTCGGCCATGCCGAAGCGGATCGGTATCACATCGAGAAAGGCGGGTTTCGGCAGGCTCAACCCCTGCTGGCGCAAATAGTCGCCGGCGGCGAAGACCAGTTCGTATTCGCCGGTGCGGAACTCCGCGCCGGCGAGCAGCGGCTTGTCGCAACGGCCGTCGGCATTGGTGAGAACGGTCTTCAGATGTGTCCGCGCCTTGCCCTCGAGGTGATAGAGCGCGATCGACAGTCCCGCCGCCGGCTTGCCGGTCGCCGTGTCGAGGACATGGGTCGTCAGACGCCCGCCGTCGGCTTTCGACGTTTCTGCCATTGGCCGCCTCCCATTTCCGGTACGAGCGAATTGGCCCGGTACGGTCAAGTATCAACAGTGAATTGTGCGCCAATTAAAGGCGATGCATAAGTCCCGGTCGAGCGGAGTGCGACAAAAACACTTTCAAAAATTTTCGGGGGAATGCGAGAAGCACCCTTTCGATATTCTGATCATACTTCGGGCCGTGCCCGGCGGGAGGGACGATGCGTTACAGCAGAGACATGCGCGGCTACGGAGCCAATCCGCCGGACCCGAAATGGCCTGGCGGTGCACATGTCGCCGTGCAGTTCGTCGTCAATTACGAGGAAGGCGGCGAAAACTGCGTGTTGCATGGCGACAAGGCGTCCGAAGCCTTCCTGTCGGAAATCGTCGGCGCGGCACCCTGGGTGGGTCAACGCCACTGGAACATGGAATCCATCTACGAATACGGCGCCCGCGCCGGCTTCTGGCGGCTGCTCCGGCTGTTCACCGAGTCGCAAGTGCCGATCACCTGCTACGGCGTCGCCACAGCGCTCGCCCGTTCGCCGGATCAGGTAGCGGCCATGCAGGACGCCGGCTGGGAGATCGCTTCGCACGGCTTAAGATGGATCGACTACCGCGACCACAGCGCCGAGGATGAGCGCCGCGACCTCGAGGCGGCGATCAAGCTGCACTACGAAGTGACCGGCGCGCGCCCGACCGGCTGGTATACGGGTCGCACATCGATCAACACGGTGCGGATTGTGGCGGAAGAAGGCGGCTTCGACTATGTGTCGGACACCTATGACGACGAGCTGCCGTACTGGTTCGAGCATGAGGGCGGCGCGCAGCTCATCATCCCCTATACGCTCGACGCCAACGACATGCGGTTCGCCACGCCGCAAGGTTTTAACTCGGGCGACCAGTTCTTTGCCTATTTGAAGGACAGCTTCGATACGCTCTATGCCGAGGGCAAGGCCGGCCGGCCACGCATGATGAACATCGGCCTGCACTGCCGCCTCGTCGGGCGGCCGGGCCGGGTGGCGGCGCTGAAGCGCTTCGTCGACTATGTGAAGTCGCACGACAAGGTCTGGCTGGCGAGGCGCATCGACATCGCCAAGCACTGGCAAGAGGTCAATCCTTATCAACCGGCGGCACTCCGTCCATCGAAGATGGAATTCGAGACCTTCGTCCACACTTTCGGCGGCGTGTTCGAGCATTCGCCCTGGATCGCCGAACGCGCCTACGAACTGGAACTAGGCCCGGCGCATGACACTTCGGGCGGCCTGCACAATGCGCTTTGCCGTATCTTCCGCTCCGCCAGCGAAACCGAACGGCTTTCGGTGCTCAACGCCCATCCCGACCTTGCCGGCAAGCTGGCCAAGGCCAAACGGCTGACGGCGGAATCGACCAGGGAACAGGCCTCGGCCGGCCTCGACGCGCTGACCGACAAGGAGCGCGAACTGTTTTCCAAGCTCAACGCCGCCTACGTCACCACCTTCGGCTTCCCTTTCATCATCGCGGTGAAGGGCAAGACGAAGGAGGAAATCCTGGCGGAGTTCGAGGCGCGCATCGGCAACAGCCGCGGCGTCGAATTCGAGACCGCCTGCAAACAGGTCGAGCGCATCGCGCTGCTCCGCCTCAAGGACATGCTTCCGCAATAGGTTTGAAACCATGGATACGATCAGGATGCCCGAGCGAACCTATTACGCGCCACATGGCGGCCATTCCGGCCAGAACGAGCTTCTGACCGGCCGCGCCGTCTTCACCGAGGCCTATGCCGTCATTCCCCGGGGTGTGATGCAGGACATCGTGACCAGTGCGTTGCCGTTCTGGGACGAAACCCGCGTCTGGATCTTGTCGCGACCGCTATCGGGTTTTGCCGAGACGTTCTCGCAATACATTGTCGAGGTCGCGCCCGGCGGCGGCAGCGATCGGCCGGAACCCGATGCCGGCGCCGAAGGCGCTCTGTTCGTGGTCGAAGGCGAACTGACGGTTCTGCTTGCCGGCAAGACGCATGTGTTGCGGCCCGGCGGCTTTGCCTTCCTGCCGCCGGCCAGCGGCTGGACGGTTCGCAACGAAAGCAGGGCCGCCGTGCGCTTCCACTGGATTCGCAAGGCTTACGAGGTGGTCGACGGTCTCGATGTGCCGGAAGCCTTCTTCACCAATGAGCAGGAGATCGCGCCAACGCCGATGCCCGGCACCGAAGGCCGCTGGGCGACGACGCGGTTCGTCGATCCGGCAGATTTGCGCCACGACATGCACATGACCATTGTCACGCTGGAACCCGGCGCGGTCATTCCCTTCGCCGAGACCCATGTCATGGAGCACGGTCTCTATGTGCTGGAGGGTAAGGCCGTCTACCGCCTCAACCAGGACTGGGTCGAGGTCGAGGCCGGCGACTATATGTGGCTGCGCGCCTTCTGCCCGCAGGCCTGCTATGCCGGTGGCCCGGGTAAATTCCGCTATCTGCTCTACAAGGATGTCAACCGGCACGCCAAGCTCGGCGGCGCCGGCATCGCAAGGCGCGCGCTGTGACCCGTATCGTCGCGCGGCCGCTGACCCGCGAGGGCTTTGCCCCCTTCGGCGATGTCATCGACATGGGCGGCGACAACCACTACCCGATCAATGGCGGCAGGGCCGAGCGCCATCATGATCTGGCTACCGCCGAAGCAACCGGTCCGAACGCCCGCGTGCTGATCTCGATGGTGCGCGGCACGCCCTACGAATTGCCCCTGAAATTGAGCATGGTCGAGCGCCATCCCTTCGGCAGCCAGGCCTTCATCCCGCTCTCGCCGCGCCCCTTCCTGGTCGTCGTCTGCCATGACGGGGAGCAGGGGCCGGGCGAGCCGCATGCCTTCATCACCGCACCCGGACAAGGCATCAATTACCGGCGCAATCTCTGGCATGGCGTGCTGACGCCGCTCGGCGAGGCTCAGGACTTCCTGATCGTCGACCGTGGCGGCGATGGCTCCAATCTCGAAGAGTTCCATTTCTCGCACGCCTACGAGATCCACTTGCCCAACGAGAGCCTCCTGTGACCGATATTTCACTGATCGACCGCCTGCTCGATGTGATCGAGCACGACATCGTGCCGAAGACGGCCGAGGGCGTTACCTATGGCAACAAGCTGTTCGGCGCGGCGATCCTGCGCAAGGACGACCGTTCGCTGGTGCTGGCTGAAACCAACAACGAGATGGAAAACCCGCTCTGGCATGGCGAGGTACACTGCCTGAAGCGTTTCTACGAAATGCCCAGGGCTGAGCGCGTCGATACGAAAGACGCCATCTTCATCGCCACGCACGAACCCTGCTCGCTGTGCCTGTCGGCGATCACCTGGACCGGCTTCGACAATTTCTACTATCTGTTCAGCCACGAGGATTCGCGCGACAGCTTCGCCATCCCGCACGACCTGAAGATCCTGAAAGAGGTCTTCACCCTCGATCCCGGCGGCTACAATGCCGAGAATGCCTACTGGAAGAGCTTTTCTATCCGCAGGCTGGTGCGAGCGTTGCCCGAGGCAGAGCGGCGACGGCTGGAGACCCGTATCGGCGCGATTTCGGCGCGCTACGATGAATTGTCCAACATCTATCAGGCGAACAAGGACGATAACGATATCCCGCTGAACTGACGCGGATTGACCAGCCGAATTCGTTGGCTGGCCCACGACGCGGCACGGCAGGCTCCATCATCTGGCGATCCTGGAGCATGCCATGAAAACCGTCACCGAATTTGCCCGCAAAATCGTCGAATTCCCGGACATGGGCATCGTCATGCCGGATGGCTGCCGCCTGTCGGCGCGGGTGTGGATGCCGGAGGATGCGGGCGACGATCCGGTGCCTGTCATCCTAGAGCATCTGCCCTACCGCAAGCGCGACGGCACCATCTTTCGCGATCAGCTGACGCATCCTTATTTCGCCGGCCACGGCTATGCTTCGATCCGCGTCGACATGCGCGGCAATGGCGATTCCGAAGGGCTGATGGACGACGAATATTCCGAGCAGGAATTGCAGGACGCCTGCGACGTCATCGCCTGGGCGGCAAGCCAGCCCTGGTGCAACGGCAATGTCGGCATGATGGGCATTTCCTGGGGCGGCTTCAACTGCCTGCAGGTGGCGGCCAAGCGGCCGCCGGCGCTGAAAGCGGTGATCAGCCTGTGCTCGACCGTCGACCGCTATGCCGACGACATCCACTACAAGGGCGGCTGCCTGCTGATCGAGAATTTCGGCTGGGCCTCGACCATGCTGTCCTACTCGTCGCGGCCGCCGGATCCGCTTTTGGCCGGCGACAACCGGTGGCGCGATCTGTGGCTGACCCGGCTGGAGAACCAATCCTTCCTGGCGCCGCTGTGGCTGAAACACCAGCACCGTGATGCCTACTGGAAGCGCGGCTCGATCTGCGAGGATTTTTCCGCCGTCAAAGCCGCCGTGCTGTCGATCGGCGGCTGGCATGACGGCTACCGCAACACCGTCTCGCATCTGGCGACCAACATCCAAGCCCCGGTCAAGGGCATCGTCGGGCCATGGATCCACAAATACCCGCACTACGCCGGGCCCAAGCCTGCCATCGGCTTCCTGCAGGAGGCCTTGCGCTGGTGGGACCGCTGGCTGAAGGGTGTCGACACCGGTGTCGAGGCCGACCCGGCCTACCGCGCCTATGTCATGGACAGCGTGCGTCCGGCGCGCTGGCACCCCGAGCGTCCCGGCCGTTGGGCGGCGGAGCAGGAATGGCCCTCGCCAACCATCAAGATGCAAACGGTTGATCTGATCCCCTCAACGGAAAAACCCGCCATCATCGCCTCTCCGCAAAGCTGCGGCCTGGCCGGCGGCGAGTATTTTCCCTTCACCTTCGGTCCCGAACTGCCCGGCGACCAGCGCCCCGACGATGCGCTGTCGGTGTGTCTCGACCAGCCGGAACTCATCGAGCCGATCGACATCGTCGGAGCGCCGGAGGTCGAGCTGCGGCTGTCCTCTGATCGTCCGCAGGCCAACATCGCGGTCCGGCTTTGCGATGTGCATCCCGACGGCGCCTCGGAGTTGATCTCCTATGGCGTGCTCAATCTGACGCACCGCAATTCGCACGAATTCCCCGAGGCGCTGGTGCCGGGCGAAACCGTCTCGGTGCGCGTCGTGCTCGATCAATGCGCCTATCGTGTGCCGGCCGGCCACCGGCTGCGTGTTGCCGTTTCGAACGCCTATTGGCCTGCCATCTGGCCGTCGCCGGAGCCGGTCCAGCTCACCTTGTCGACGGCGACGCTCAATTTGCCGCTGCGGCCGCTGGCGACAGGCGACGAAGTAACGTTCGCCGAGCCGGAAGGTGCCACCCCCTGGGCAACAGAGACGATCCGCGCCGCCAATTCAGAGCGTCATGTCGATCGTGATGAGAAGACCGGAATGGTGACGCTTTCCATTGTTGACGATTTCGGCGAGGTGCGCGATCTCGCCCATCGCCTCGCCAATGGCAGCATCGCCCGCGAGACCTGGACGATCCATCCCGACGATCCGCTGTCGGCCTCGGGGAAGACGCACTGGACGCAGACCCTGTCGCGAAACGGATGGTCAGTACGCACCGAAACGACAGCCGAAATGCGATCGGATGCGCAAAACTTCATCGTCAGCGCCAGAATCGAGGCCTATGAGGACGAAACCCTCGTCTTCGAGCGCAATTTCGAGGAGAAGGTGCCGCGCGCGCTTCTTTGAATGCCGATTTCATTGGTCCAATTGCGACGTACGATTTACGCCACGGCATGTCGCATTCGGTCTTGCTTACCGCTTTCCCTTGCGGTCATTATTCTCCTCACAAGAAACAAGAAAAACGACCGCAGAGTCGAACCAACAGAGTGAGGAACTCAAAAATGTCGAACGAACTGGAATTTCTTAGCCGGCGTGTCGCGTCGGGCAAACTGAGCCGTCGTGATTTTCTCGGCCGGGCGGCGGCGCTCGGTATCTCCGCGCCCTTCGCCAACTCGCTGCTTTCAAGCGCTGCACGCGCGGCAGGCCCGGTCAAGGGCGGCACACTGAAGGCCGGACTTGTCGGCGGCGAATCCACCAACAGCCTTGATCCGGCACTGTTCATGACTCAGGTGCCGTTCGCCTTCGGCAAGATGTGGGGCGAATTGATTGTCGAGCTTTCGCCGGAAGGCAAGCTCGAGAACCGCATCGCCGAGGAGATCGGCTCGTCGGACGACGCCAAGGTGTGGACGCTGAAGATCCGCGACGGCGTCGAATTCCACAACGGCAAGACAGTGACCGCCGAGGACGTGGCCGCCACACTCGAGCGCCATTCCGACGAGAAGTCGAAATCCGGCGCGCTCGGCTACATGAAAGGTATCGAGACCATCAAGGCCAGCGGCAAGGAAGTCGTGCTGACGCTGAAGGAGGCCAATGCCGATCTGCCCTATTTGCTCAGCGACTATCACCTGATCGTCCAACCAAATGGCGGCAAGGACAAGGCTGACGCAGGCATCTCGGCCGGTCCTTACAAGGTCACGACCAATGAGCCCGGTGTGCGCCATGGCGGCGAGCGTTTCGCCAATTACTGGCAGGGCGACAAGATGGGCCATGCCGACCAGATCGAGATCATCGTCATCAACGATGCGACAGCGCGCACGGCCGCCCTGCAGGGCGGCCAGGTCAACGTGATCAACCGCGTCGAGCCGAAGATCGTCGACCTGATCAAGCGCCTGCCGGGCGTCACCATCCGCAACCACGCGGGTCCTGGCCACTACGTGTTCATCATGCATTGCAACACGGCGCCGTTCGACAACGCCGATTTGCGCATGGCACTGAAGCTGGCCATCGACCGCGAGGAAATGCTGGACAAGATCCTGCGCGGCTACGGTTCGCTCGGCAACGACTTCCCGATCAATGCGTCCTATCCGCTGTTTACCGAGATCGAGCAGCGCAAATACGATCCCGACAAGGCCAAGTTCCACTTCAAGAAGTCCGGCCACGACGGCGCGGTCCTGCTGCGGACCTCGGACGTCGCTTTCCCGGGCGCCGTCGATGCATCGCAGTTGTTCCAGCAGAGCGCGGCCAAGGCCGGCATTCAGATCGAGCTGAAGCGTGAGCCCGGCGACGGCTATTGGAACGAGGTCTGGAACAAGCAGCCCTTCTGCGCGTCCTACTGGGGCGGCCGCTCGACCCAGGACCAGATGTACTCCACCGCTTATCTGTCGACCGCCGACTGGAACGACACGCGTTTCAAGCGTCCTGACTTCGATAAGATGGTGCTGGCGGCGCGCGCCGAGCTCGACGAGACCAAGCGCAAGCAGATGTATCATGACATGGCTGTCCTGGTACGAGACGAGGGCGGCCTGATCCTGCCGATGTTCAACCAGTTCATCGACGCTACCGGCGCCAAGGTCGGCGGCTGGGTCGACGATCCGCATCAGGAGCTGATGAACGGCTACGCGCTGGCGAAGTGCTGGCTCGAAGCCTGAGCTTGGCCTTGCGGATATGTCCTCACCCATCTTGAAACTGGTGGCCCAGCGCGTTGCGCTGGGCATTCTGCTCTTGTTGGCCGTTTCGGTCCTGATCTTCGCCGGCACCCAGATCCTGCCCGGCGACGTCGCGCAAGCCATTCTCGGACAGTCGGCGACGCCGGAGTCGCTTGCCAATCTGCGCGAGCAGCTCGGACTCAACCAGCCAGCCTATCTCAGGTATTTTCATTGGCTGGGCGGCGTGCTGACCGGCGATCTCGGCACGGCCATGTCGAGCGGGCAGGACATCGCCACGTCGATCAAGGGACGGCTGTGGAACACGCTGTTCCTCGCCTTCTGGGCGGCGATCGTCGCCGTGCCGCTGGCGATCATCCTCGGCCTGATCGCGGTGCGCTACCGCAATGGCTGGGTCGACAAGCTGATCTCCGGGCTGGCGCTGGCCTCGACCTCGTTTCCCGAATTCTTCATCGGCTATGTGCTGGTCTATTTCTTCGCCGTGAAATGGCAGATATTCCCCGGCATTTCGACCGTCTATGACGGCATGCCTTTTGGCGAACGGATGCAGGCGATCGCCTTGCCGGCGACGGCGCTGACGCTGGTCGTGCTCGCCCACATGATGCGCATGACACGCGCGGCGATCCTCAATGTCATGCAGTCGGCCTATGTCGAGACGGCGGAACTGAAGGGCCTGTCGGCCTTCAACGTCATCCGCAAGCACGCCTTCCCCAATGCCATCGCGCCGATCATCAATGTCGTCATGCTCAACCTCGCCTACTTGATCGTTGGCGTCGTCGTGGTCGAGGTGATCTTCGTCTATCCGGGTATGGGACAGTATCTGGTCGACCACGTCACCAAGCGAGACGTGCCGGTGGTGCAGGCGGTCGGCCTGATCTTCGCCGCCGTCTATATCAGCCTGAACATCATTGCGGACATAGCGGCGATCGTCGCCAATCCGCGTCTCAGACATCCGAAATAGGGGGCGGATATGCTCGATATCAAACGCATCCCCATCCCCGCGCTGATCGGCATCGTGCTGACGGCATTGTTCGTGCTTGCGGCGGTCTTCGCCCCCTGGATCGCGCCGCACGGCAATGGCGAAATCGTCGGCGACGTCTGGGAACCGATGTCGGCTGCCCATTTGCTGGGCACCGACAATCTCGGCCGAGACCTGCTTTCGCGCATGATCTACGGCGCCCGCATCACTTTGTTCATCGCGGTGCTGGCCACCGCGCTGTCGTTCTCGCTCGGCGCCATTCTCGGCTTCTCGGCGGCCGTCTTCGGCGGCTGGTTCGACACGCTGCTGTCGCGCCTCGTCGATCTCTTGATGTCGATCCCGACACTGATCATGGGTCTCGTCGTGCTGTCGGTGCTGCCGACCAATCTGGTGACGCTGATCCTGGTGATGGGCATTCTGGATTCGACCCGCGTCTATCGCCTGTCGCGCGCGGTCGCCGTCGACATCAACGTCATGGACTATGTCGAAGCGGCGAAACTGCGCGGTGAAGGCAGCGGCTGGATCATCTTCCGCGAGATCCTCCCCAACGCATTGTCGCCGCTGGTTTCCGAACTCGGTCTGCGCTTCATCTACGCGGTGCTGTTCCTGTCGACGCTGTCGTTCCTCGGCCTTGGCGTGCAGCCACCGGACGCCGACTGGGGCGGCATGGTTAAGGAAAACAAAGACGGCATCGTGTTCGGCATCGCGGCCGCACTCATCCCAGCGGGGGCGATCGCGCTGCTGGCGATTTCCGTCAACCTGGTTGCCGACTGGGTGCTCAACCGGACGACAAGCCTCAAGGGAGGACGCGGGTGATGGCCGACACCAAAGCGAAGCTCGGGCAACCGAAGTCAGGCCTGCTGCTCGACATCCGCAATCTGCGCATCGAGGCTACCGTCTTCCCGCCCGGCGAACCGCCGAAGGACATCGTGCTGGTGCACGATGTCTCACTGACGCTCGAGAAGGGCAAGGTGCTCGGCCTGATCGGCGAATCCGGCGCCGGCAAGTCGACTATCGGCCTGTCGTCTATGGGCTACGGCCGCGGCGGCGTGCGCATCACAGGCGGCGAGGTGATCCTGAACGGCCGCGACATCCTCAAGGGCGGCAAGGACGGCTTCCGCAAATTACGCGGCCGCGAGGTCTGCTATGTCGCGCAGTCGGCGGCAGCGGCCTTCAACCCGGCGCACAGACTGATGGACCAGGTGGTGGAAGCCACCCTGCTGCACGGCACCGCGACACGCGCCGAGGCCGAGAAGCGCGCGGTTGCGCTGTTCAAGAAGCTCAGCCTGCCGAACCCTGAAACCATCGGCGAGCGTTTTCCGCACCAGGTTTCGGGCGGCCAGTTGCAGCGTGTGATGACGGCGATGGCCCTGTGCTCCGAGCCGGACCTGATCGTCTTCGACGAGCCGACCACGGCGCTCGACGTGACGACGCAGATCGACGTGCTGGCGGCGATCAAGGACGCCATCCGCGACACCCATGTCGCTGCGCTCTACATCACGCACGACCTTGCCGTCGTCGCCCAGGTCTCCGACGAGATCATGGTGCTGCGCCATGGAAGGCTGGTCGAATGGGGCGGCACAAGGCAGATCATCAAGGAGCCGCGCCAGGAATACACCAACGCGCTGGTCTCGGTGCATGAGATCGAACACCAGGAGCAGAAGCCCGGCACGTCGCCGTTCCTGTCGGTGAAGAACGTCACCGCCGCCTATGGCCGCAGCCATATCAAGGTGCTGAAGGACGTATCCGTCGACATCTATCCGGGCCAGACGCTGGCCGTGGTCGGCGAGTCCGGCTCCGGCAAGTCGACGCTGGCGCGCGCCATCACGGGACTTTTGCCACCCGAACAGGGTACCGTCACCTTCGACGGACGCGCGCTGGCCAACAGGCTGGCCGACCGGCCGAAGGAGGATCTGCGCCAGTTGCAGATGATCTACCAGATGGCCGATGTGGCGATGAACCCGCGTCAGACCGTCGGCACCATCATCGGCCGGCCGCTGGAGTTTTATTTCGGCATGCGCGGCCGTGAGCGCGACAGACGCGTTGCCGAACTGCTCGACAAGATCGAGATGGGCAAGGGATTTTCCGACCGCTACCCGGCCGAGCTTTCCGGCGGCCAGAAACAGCGTGTCTGCATCGCCCGGTCGCTTGCCGCCAAGCCGAAGCTGATCATCTGCGACGAGGTGACCTCGGCGCTCGATCCGCTGGTGGCACACGGCATCCTCGAGCTGCTGCTGGAGTTGCAGAAGGAAGAGAACGTCGCCTATCTGTTCATCACGCATGACCTTGCCACGGTGAAGTCGATCGCCGATTCAATCGCGGTTATGTATCGCGGCGAGGTGGTGCGTTACGGCCCCAAGGGCAAGGTGCTGAGCCCGCCCTTCGACGCCTACACCGACCTGCTGCTCTCCTCGGTTCCAGAGATGGAAATCGGCTGGCTGGAAAAGGCAATCAAGGGACGGCGCATGGCCAGCGCGGGGAACTAAAGCAATTCCGGGAAAACTGGGAACCAATACTGCCGGAAGAAAAAGGCAGGCGCTTCCCCTGGAAATTGTGTCAGACCAAGCTGCCACATAGGGGCGTCAGCGACCGTCATCCGGATGCAACACTAGAGCGCCACACGTCCTTCGGGACGAGCGCCGCTCGCACGACTTTTAAACAGGGGTAGGACATGAAAACTGAACTCGATTATCTCGCCGAACTCGCCGGTCACGGCCGGATATCGCGCCGTGCCTTTCTTGGGCGCGCCGCCGCGCTCGGCGTATCGGCGGCCATGATGCCGGCGCTGGCCGGCAAGGCATTTGCCCAGACGGCGGTGAAGGGCGGTATCATCAAGGCTGGCCTGCAGGGCGGGGAATCCACCAACAGCCTCGATCCGGCGCTGAATCTCAGCCAGGTAACCTTCAGCTTTGGCAAGCTTTGGGGCGAGTATCTTGTGCGCCTCACACCGGACAACAAGCTGGTCAACCTGATTGCCGAAGAGATTGGCGCCTCAGCCGACGCCAAGACATGGACGATCAAGATCCGCGATGGCATCGAGTTCCACAATGGCAAGACGGTCGGCGCGGAGGACGTTGCCGCCACCATCGAGCGCCATGCGGACGAGAAGTCCAAGTCCGGAGCACTCGGCATCCTCAAGAACATCAAGGGCGTCAAGGCGAGCGGCAAGGAAGTCATCGTCACGCTCGGCGACGCCGATGCCGACTTCCCCTATCTGATGGCCGACTACCATCTCGTCATCCAGCCGAATGGCGGCAAGGACGATCCGAATGCCGGCATCAGCGCCGGACCCTACAAGGTTAGCGTCAACCAGCCAGGCGTGCGCCATGGCGGCGAGCGTTTCGCCAATTACTGGCTTGGCGACAAGGCCGGCCATGCCGACCAGGTCGAGATCATCGTCATCAATGATGCGACCGCACGGCTTGCAGCCTTGCAAGGCGGCCAGGTGCACATGATCAACCGCGTCGAACCCAAGGTCGTCGATCTGGTCAAGCGCATCGCGGGCGTTTCCATCGAGAACGTCTCGGGCAAGGGCTACTATCCGTTCAACATGTTCTGCGACACCGCACCTTTCGACAGCAATGATCTGCGCATGGCGCTGAAGCTAGCCATGGACCGCGACGAGATGCTGGAAAAGATCCTGCGCGGCTATGGCTCGGTGGGTAACGACTTCCCGATCAACGAGGCCTATCCGCTGTTTTCCGCCGATATCGAACAGCGCAAGTTCGATCCGGACAAGGCGGCGGCAGCCTACAAGAAATCAGGCCACAGCGGCTCGATCGTGCTGCGCACCTCGGACGTCGCCTTCCCGGGCGCCGTCGATGCCGCACAGCTCTATCAGCAGTCCTGCGCCAAAGCCGGCATCAAGATCGAGATCAAGCGCGAACCCGGCGACGGCTACTGGTCGGAGGTCTGGAACAAGCAGCCCTTCTCGCTCTCCTACTGGGGCGGACGCGCCACGCAGGACCAGATGTATTCCACCGGCTATGTCTCGACCGCCGACTGGAACGACACGCGCTTCAAGCGGCCGGAATTCGACAAGATGCTGTTTACCGCGCGCGGCGAGCTCGACCAGGCCAAGCGCCAGGCGATCTACCACGATATGGCAGTGATGATGCGTGACGAAGGCGGGCTGATCGTGCCCTTCTTCAACCAGTTCATCGACGCGGCCGCCACCAACAAGATCGGCGGCTATGCCAAGAGCCCTATCGGCGAAATGATGGACGGCTACGCGCTTGCCGAGTGCTGGCTCAACGCTTGAGCGGACCCTGATCGGCCGATTTCATCTATCAGAACGCCGTGTGCCCGGGACGGCACACGGCGTTCCCGTTTCAACCGCCAACCGCATGGAGCAGCCCGTGGCGCTCAAATCCAAGCTTCTGCTGATCATCCTCGATGGCGTGCCTTACCGGAACTGGCGCCGGCTGATGGGCAATCTCGAAGGCTGGGTGCAATCGGGCGAGGCGCAGGTCTGGAAGATGCGCTCGGTGCTGCCGTCGACCTCGGCCTGCTGCTATGCCTCGATCCACACCGGGGTTTCGCCGCAGGTGCACGGGATTCTCTCCAATGAGAACCGTTTCCGCGTCGAGCAGCCCGATATCTTCTCCGAGGTCAGCAAGGCAGGCGGCAAGACGGGGGCGGTGACCCATTCCTACTGGTCGGAATTCTTCCGCGCCTACCCGTTCGACCTGGTCGAGGGCATGGAATTCGACGAGCCAGGCGGGCCGATCACGCATGGCCGCTTCCACACCATGACCGGTTACAATCTCCGCAACCAGATGACGCCGAGCGATGTCGACCTGTTCGCGACGCTGACCATGCTGACGAAACGCCATGGCATCGACTACGGCATCCTGCACACCTGCACGCTGGATTCGATGGGACACCGCTTCGGCCACGACTGCCACGAGATGGACCATGCCGTCTATGCGATGGACGGCATGCTGGCCGCCTTCCTGCCGCGCTGGATCGAAGCCGGCTATGAGGTGATCGTGACCGCCGATCACGGCCAGACCGATCGTGGCCATCACGGCGGCCATGACGACGAGATGCAGGATTTCGCGCTGTATTATTTTGGACAAGGCAAAGGGCCGGATGCGGACACACTACTCGACCAGCTGCAGCTCGCGCCGACGGTGCTGAGCCGACTGGGTGTTCCCGTGCCCGCGACGATGAAGGCGAAGTCTTTCTTGGAGTGAGAAGCGGTCCGCGAAGCTCTTCCCTTCTGCCCTTGTGGGAGAAGGAAGAGGCGCACCTCTGGCAACCTCCGCGCTCTTCGGTTAGCCTCCGCAAAATTCCTTGGCGGAGGATGAACCTTTTTGGGCCGATCAGCGACAGAGCAGACAGGAGCCAGGCGGCTCGACCGGCCATGACGGCAGCGACGGAGACCGATCGCGCGCTCGTCGACCGGGTCGCGAAGGGCGACCGAGCCGCCGTGCGGCTCCTGTTCATGCGTCACCACGCGCGGGTCTACCGCTTCGTGGCGCGCCAGACCGGATCGGAAATGATGGCCGACGATATCGCCAACGAAGTCTTCCTCGAGTTGTGGCGCCAGGCGCCCGGCTTCGAAGGGCGTTCCGAAGTCTCGACATGGCTGCTCGGCATTGCCCGTTTCAAGGCGCTGTCCTTTCTGCGCAAGAAAAAGGAAGACTGGATCGACG
>NZ_RZPW01000250.1:0-8006 GCF_003998455.1 Mesorhizobium sp. M7A.F.Ca.CA.001.08.2.1
GCGCTCGATCGGCTTGAGGGCAGCGGCGATCAGACAATGAATGCCGATGCCGTCATGGCTTTGACCCGGGATCGCTAATCTTGGCGACGCTTGTCGACACCAACGTGCTTGTCGATATCGCCGTTCGCGATCCCGTCTGGTCAAAGTGGTCGTGGTCCAAAATGGTGTCTGCCCTCGAGCAAGGCAGCCTGGTCATCAATCAGATTATCTACGCCGAGTTTTCGATGCGCTATGAGGCGATAGACGATGTCGATGATGCCTTGCCTGAAGACGAGTTCCGGCGCGAAAGTCTCCCGTTCGAGGCGGCCTTTGCTGCGTCGAGAGCGTTCTCGGTCTATCGGCGGTTGGGCGGACCTCGAGAGAAGGTGATGCCCGACTTCTTGATTGGGGCTCACGCTGCCATCCGAGGCTATCCCATTCTTACTCGCGATCCCGCAGGTTTCAGAAAGTACTTTCCAGATGTCGAGCTCATCACGCCCGATACTCATCCCTAACGGGGATTGCGTCCAATGATCGGCAAGCTCAAGGGCACGCTGGACGAGGTCGACGAGGATCATTGCCTCGTCGATATCCATGGCGTCGGCTACGTCGCCTATTGTTCAGCGCGCACGCTGGCGGCGCTGCCTTCGCCCGGCGAAGCGGTGGTGCTGTTCATCGAGACCTATGTCCGCGAGGACATGCTGCGGCTCTACGGCTTCCAGTCAGTGCTGGAACGCGAGTGGTTCCGGCTGCTGATGAACAATGTTCCCGGCGTCGGCGCCAAGGTGGCGCTGGCCATCCTGTCGACGCTGGCGCCGGCCGACCTCGCCAATGCGATTGCGCTGCGCGACATCGCCATGGTTTCTCGCGCACCCGGCGTCGGCAAGAAGGTGGCCGAGCGCATCGTCACCGAACTGAAGAACAAGGCGCCGGCCTATGCCGGAACCGCTTCGGGCACCATCGGCCTGAAACAGGAGCTCGGCGACGGCGTGGCATCCGCGCCGATCACCGATGCGGTCTCGGCGCTGGTCAATCTCGGCTATTCGCGCGACACGGCCGCCAATGCGGTGGCGGCGGCGCTGAAGACGGCGGGCGAGGATGCCGATGCGCCGAAGCTGATTCGCTTCGGGCTGAAGGAACTTGCGCGGTGAGCCGCCGCTTGTTCAGCCCCTTGCCGTGTGCAAGGAAGGCGGCATGAGCCTGTCGCCCCGCTTGATTGCACCGGAAAAACGCGGCGAGGATGCCGAGCAGACCTTGCGGCCGCAGACGCTCGACGATTTCGTCGGCCAGGCGGCGGCGCGGGCCAATCTCAAAGTGTTCATCGAGGCCGCCAAGAGCCGCAGCGAGGCGCTCGACCATGTGCTGTTCGTCGGGCCGCCTGGTCTCGGCAAGACGACGCTGGCGCAGATCATGGCGCGCGAGCTCGGCGTCAATTTCCGCTCGACCTCGGGTCCGGTCATCGCCAAGGCCGGCGATCTTGCCGCGCTGCTGACCAATCTCGAGGAAGGCGACGTGCTGTTCATCGACGAGATCCATCGGCTGAGCCCGGCGGTGGAGGAGATCCTTTATCCGGCGATGGAGGATTTTCAGCTCGACCTGATCATCGGCGAAGGCCCGGCGGCGCGCTCGGTCAAGATCGACCTCGCCCGCTTCACCCTCGTCGCCGCCACCACGCGGCTTGGCCTGCTCACCAATCCGCTGCGCGACCGTTTCGGCATTCCGGTACGGCTCAATTTCTACACGGTCGAGGAGCTGGAGCAGATCGTGCGGCGTGGCGCGCGTATCCTGCAAATGCCGCTCGGCAACGACGGCGCGCTGGAGATCGCGCGGCGCGCGCGGGGCACGCCACGCATCGCCGGCCGGTTGTTGCGCCGTGTGCGCGATTTCGCCTCGGTGGCCGGCGATGGCCATGTCGACCGCAAGATCGCCGACGAAGCGTTGACCCGGCTGGAAGTCGACGCGCTCGGCCTCGACGCGCTCGACCGCCGGTACCTCAGCATGATCGCGCGCAATTTCGGCGGCGGGCCGGTCGGCATCGAGACGATCGCCGCCGGCCTGTCAGAGCCGCGCGACGCCATCGAGGATATCATCGAGCCTTATCTGATCCAGCAGGGTTTCATCCAGCGCACGCCGCGCGGCCGGATGCTGACGGCCAATGCCTGGCGCCATCTCGGCCTCGACGCGCCGAAGGATCTGGCGCAACAGCAGATCAACCTGTTCCAGGAAGAATAGCGCTCAGGGCGATCAGGCGCAGGTTCCGGGCCGACAAAGGATCTGTGAGCGGCCTGCGCAAAATATCCTCGGCTTCGTCGGTTTGCCGGCGCATTCGTCGGCTCTGGTGGCGGTGCCATCCCGGGGCAATCTCGCTCCGATGGTTTGCCGGAGCCACGCAATGATCACCAGACGCGGATTCCTGCGCTTCATCGGCGGGTCGGTTCTGTCGGTTGCCGCGTTCAGCGCCTATGCGGCCGGCATAGAGCCGATGCTGCTGACGCATGTGAAACGCTATGCGCTAACGCCGCCGCATTGGCCTGATGGCCTGAAGCTGCACATCGTCGCGCTTGCCGATATCCATGCCTGCCGGCCATGGATGACGCCGGAGCGGATCGCCTCACTTGTCGAAGACGCGAATGCCCTGCAGCCGGACGTGATCGTCCTGCTCGGCGATTATATCGCCGGCATGCCCTTGGTGACCGGCCCGGTGACGCCGTCGCAATGGGCCTCCGCCCTCTCGGACCTCAAGGCACCGCTCGGCGTGCTCTCGATTCTCGGCAACCATGACTGGTGGGCAGATGGCTTCGCGCAGCGCGCCGGGGCCGGCCCGACCGTAGCGCGCAAGGCCCTGGAGAAAGTCGGCATTCCGGTGCTGGAGAACGATGTCGTGCGCCTGGAAAAGGATGGGCATGGTGTGTGGATTGCGGGGCTCGCCGACCAGCTCGCTCTGCTGCCGACCAGGGACCGCGCCGGCTTCACGGGGCTGGACGATCTCGACGGCACGCTGGCCAAGGTCAGCGACACCTCGCCCATCATCCTGCTTGCGCACGAGCCGGATATTTTTCCGAAGGTGCCGTGGCGCGTCTCGCTGACCCTGTCCGGCCACACCCATGGCGGACAAATTCGGCTGTTCGGCTATTCGCCGGTCGTGCCATCGCGTTTCGGCAACCGCTACGCCTATGGCCACGTCGTCGAGAACGATCGCAATCTGATCGTCTCCGGCGGGCTCGGTTTCAGCATATTGCCGGTGCGTTTCGGGATGCGGCCGGAAATCCTGTCGATCGACCTTGGCTAAATCCAGATCGCCTCAGTGAAGCGATTTGATCGCGTCCATCACATCCGGCTCGGCCTTGTCGCCGTTGAAGGCATCGACGATGCCGAAGGCGCCGCCATAGCTCCACACCGACCATGAGAAGCCATGTGCTTCGGCACGCGCGATCATGTCCCTGACATAGGCGGCCCGATACCCGGCGGGCATCACATAGGAATTGCCGTATTCCTGACGGATCATGCCGAACTCGCCCAGCGTGATGTTTCCAGGCTTGACGCCGTTGGCCCTCGCCCACGCCTCGACCTTTTCGAACGGCGCATCCACCAAGCCGAGCAGTCTGTCGGGGCTGTCCATGCTGGCGACCTGTTCGTCAAGATAGGCAAGCAGGCCGCTTTGCCGCGTCCATGGCGCCTCGGCCTTGATCCTGGCGCGGATGGTGTCGAGCGTCACGTCGAGCTGTGCCTTGGGCACCGCACTCAGCGGATAGGGCAGGCCGGTCACGTAAGGAATGAAGTCTCCGGCCCAGGTTGCGCCCTGATGGGTGAGCAGAAACGGATCGTAGGAATGGAAGGTCCAGATGACGTTGTCGTCCGGAATCGTCTTCGGGTCGATCTTTTCCAACGAACTCGCGGCGGAATAGCAGGCGCCGGTCAGCACCAGGGTCAGTTTCGTAGCCGAGGATCGCGCCGCCGCGAACAGTTTGCGCTGGCGGTCCGGCCACAGGCTGGTGCCGTCGCTGTCGCAGTCCACGATCGGTTCGTTCATGGGCTCGAAGGCGACCTGGGCGGGATCTTCGCTGGCCAGCGTGCGGGCCATCTTGCGGACCATCTCGACATAGGCGTCGAAGGTCCGTGGGTCGCCCATCACTTCAGCCATTCCGATCTTGCGGCTGCCGCCGGCCGGGATCAGGTGCATGTCGACGATCACCTTGATCCCGGCGCGGTTGATCATGCGCACCGAGTCCAGCACGCTGGCATAGAGATCGTCACGCAAGGCCACGGTCTGGTCGGACAGAAAGGGCGATGGATCGACCGGCATGCGCAGGAAATCGAAGCCGGCATCCTTCAACGCCTTGAGGTCGTCCTCCCCAAGGAATTTCCGCCACTCCGGATAGGGCAGGATGGCCTTGGCGTCGCCCCACTGGTCCTCGCCGGGCCAGGTGACCCACTGGTCGAGATTGAGGCCGCGCTTCATCGAGAATGTCGCGGTCTGGCCAGGCAGCGCCAAAGCCACCAACACGAACAGCGCCGCCGTCAAACTCTTGATCATCGCCGTCAACAGTGCCATCCGATGTTATGTTCCGCGGGAAACTGGTGCCTCGTCGGGACTAAAAAAGGAAGCGCAATGGGCGATCATGGTGAATCGGCGACGCTGCTGGCCGGGCTTTCCGGTGCGCTGACGGCGTTCGGCCACCGGCTGATGGCGCGGGTCTACTATGCCGACACCGATTTCTCCGGCGTCGTCTATCATGCGCGCTATCTCGAATTCTTCGAACGCGGCCGCTCCGACTATCTCAGGCTGACCGGCGTGCACCACACAGAGCTTGCCGACGGCAAGCATGGCGAAAGAATAGTCTGGGTGGTGCGCCGCATGGAGATCGACTTTCGCGGCCCGGCCCGCATCGACGACATCCTGACCGTCGACACCCGCACCGAGGAGATTTCCGGCGCGCGCATCTTCATGGCGCAACAGCTCAAGCGCGGCGACGAGGTGCTGGTCGAGGCCAAGGTCGAGGCGGCGATCATCGGCGAGAATGGCCGCCCAAGGCGCTTTCCCAAGGAATGGGTGGCGGCATTCATGCCCCGGATGGGATGATATTCAGGTGATGCCGGCCTGCAAACGGTGATTCCCTGCGCTTCCGGTGCTCGGGTGCTTCAAGTACCCTCCGCTCCGGTTCTCGGAAACCGCCGCTTTCGGCTCGGCCTGACCTGAATCTCAACCCATCCTGACTTCGCGCTTGGATGATGGCGTTACAACTGTGCGGGCGTGGCAATGCGCCGCGCCTTATATACTAACCCATCCTTAACCATAACGGTTCATGAAGAGATTGGTGAAGATTGGCGTTATCGAACGCCTTCCTTTCACCAATATTTGCCCTGAAAAGGCCGACAACGGCACAGTTTGGGGTTGTTCCGGTAGCTTCGTGCGAACCGACCACAAGGGATGCCAGGGGCCAGCCGCCAGCTTCGCCCGGAAAATCTTAAGGACGTAACGATGGAAAATATCGCACTCGCCGATCCGGGCGCGCAATTGTCGGTTTGGTCGCTGTTCGTTTCGGCCAGCTGGGTGGTCAAGCTGGTCATGATCGGCCTGCTCTGCGCCTCGGTCTGGACCTGGGCGATCATCGTCGACAAGCTGGTTTCCTATGCCCGCATGCGGCTGGCGCTCAACCGGTTCGAGCAGGTGTTCTGGTCGGGGCAGTCGCTGGAGGAGCTTTACCGCACGCTCGCCGATCGCAAGACCACCGGCATGGGCGCCATTTTCGTGGCGGCCATGCGCGAGTGGAAGAAGAGTTTCGAGAAGGGCGCCAAGTCGCCGCTCGGCCTGCAAACCCGCATCGACAAGGCGATGGACCTGGCGCTGACCCGCGAGATGGAAAAGCTGGAAGGCCGCCTCGGCTTCCTTGCCACCACCGGCTCGGCGGCACCCTTCATCGGCCTGTTCGGCACCGTCATCGGCATCATGACGTCGTTTCAGGCGATCGCCGGCTCCAAGAATACCAGTCTCGCCGTGGTTGCGCCGGGCATCGCCGAAGCGCTGTTGGCGACGGCCATCGGCCTGCTCGCCGCCATTCCCGCCGTCATCGCCTACAACAAGCTGTCGTCCGATGCGAGCAAGATAGCCGTGCGCATGGAAGGGTTCTCCGACGAGTTCTCCGCCATACTCTCGCGCCAAATCGATGAAAAAGTGGCCCCCAAGGCCTGAGGAGTAGCAGATGGGTATGTCCATGGGCATGGCAGGACGCGGCGGGCGCGGCCACAGGCGGCGCGGCCGTCACCATGCACTGATGTCCGAGATCAACGTCACGCCGATGGTCGACGTGATGCTGGTGCTGCTGATCATCTTCATGGTCGCGGCGCCAATGCTGACGGTCGGCGTGCCGATCGACCTGCCGGATACGCAGGCTAAGGCGATGAATGCCGACACGCAGCCGATCACCGTCTCGATCAACGCCGCCGGCCAGATTTACCTGCAGGAAACCGAAATCCCGATCGAGGAACTGGTAGCCAAGCTGCAGGCAATTTCCAAGACCGGCTATGAGGAGCGCATCTTCATCCGCGGCGACAAGTCCACCGACTATGGTACGGCGATGAAGGTGATGGCCCGCATTTCGGCCGCCGGCTACAAGAACATCGGCCTGGTTTCACTGCAGGAACAGGACCAGTAGACGCGCGATGAAGACCGGCCTCACCACATCGGTGATCTTGCATACGGCGGCGCTGACCTTCGGCCTGTTCACGCTGACGGCGCCGGCGGCACTTCCGTCGTCCGACGTCGAGTCGGTCGCGGTCGATATCGTGCCGATGGAAGCCATTGCGCAGACGTTGCAGGGCGACAAGAAGGCCGTGATGCATGAAAAGCCGGCGCCTGTGCCGACGCAGCGCCCGGACATCGTTCCGGATGCGCAGAAGGTCGGCGAGAACAGCGTCGACACCGACAAGCCGATAACGCCGGAAGCCAAGCCGAAGCCCGTCGACATGACCTCGGCTCCGCCGCCCGCGCCGACCCCGATCGAAAAGCCGAAGCCCGAGGACGTGCCGAAGCCGCAGGAGAAGCCCAAGCCCACCCCGGCAACGGAAGTGGCGCCGGCGCCGACGCCCAAGGAAGAGGTCAAGCCCGAGCCGGTCAAGCAGGCCGATCCCAAGCCGACCCCGGCCAAGCCGGCGCCGACCCCGCCGCCGCAGGACAAGACCGCTGCCATCGATCCGACGCCCGAGGTCAAGCCCGACGCCGTCGCTGAAGCCATAGCGCAGGAGCCGCCCGCCGAGGCGACGCAGCTGCCGGATTCCGCTCCCGCGCCGGAAGCGCGGCCGAAGCCGCAGCCGGCGCAGGCCGAAAGCGCCAAGGCGCCGGAGCGCAAGGACGCCGACAAGCCGGTCAAGGAAGCGTCGTCGAAGCCGAAATCCGATGACAAGCAATTCAACGCCGACGAGATCTCCGCGCTCCTCGACAAGCAGAAACCATCCGGCGGCGGCGCCAAGCGCTCGACCCAGCAGGCGTCGCTCGGCGGCGACAAGGACCAAGGTCAGAAGCTTTCCAGGTCCGAAATGGGTGCCCTGGAAAGCCAGCTCGGCGGCTGCTGGACCCTTCCTGTCGGCCTTGAAGGTTCCGAGAACTTCCTCGTCGTGGTGCGGTTCAACCTGGATGCATCCGGTAAGCTGGACGGGCGCCCGGCGGTCGAAAAGTCGAGCGGAAATCGCCAGTTCGACGAAAGTGCCGTTCGTGCGGTGCAAAAATGCGATGTCACCGGCCTGCAAGTTCCCGCCGGCAAGCAGGACATCTGGGCCGACGTCCGCGTCACCTTCGATCCAAGGGAGATGCTCGGCCTCTAAGGCCCTGTCATCCGAAAATCAGTACGAGAAGCGAGAAGACATGAAATCAATCCTCAAGCCGCTCCTGATGGTCGCAGCAATGGCGATGGGCATGACCGCGGCAGGCACGTTGCCGGCGCTGGCGCTCGTCGAGCTCAACGTCAACAAGGGCAACGTCGAGCCGCTGCCGATCGCCATCACGGATTTCCAGGGCGGCGACGCGCTTGGGG
>NZ_RZPW01000251.1:0-7955 GCF_003998455.1 Mesorhizobium sp. M7A.F.Ca.CA.001.08.2.1
AGTCTTTCACGACGTCCTCCTCTTGTAGGGCGACAAGGTAATTGCCGTCGCCCCAACTTGTTCCACCGCAAACTCCTTCCGCCAAAAATAAAAGTTCTTGCCGGCGAAAGCGGTCGGGCATCACCTGCCGATATAGGCGGCCAGTTCGTCCGGCGTCCCGTTCGGGAAGGCCTGTTTCAGAAAATCCAGGAACGCCGACACGCGCGGGCTGAGCAGCCGCCGGGAGGGGTAGAGCGTCCAAAGAGCGATCTCAGGGGCGTCGATGTCCCCCCAATTCACCAACGTGCCGTCAGCCAAATCGTGGGCCACCAACGAAATGGGAAGACGTGCCGCACCGACCCCCGCCCGCACCGCATCGCGCACCATAATGAGCGTTCCCAAAGCGAGGACCGGCTCGATTTTGATCGTCGACCGGCCACCCTCGGTCTTCACGTGCCATGTTTGCCGTTCGCCTTCCCGCGCGCAACGGCAGGGGCCGGTCCACCGGTGCGAGGAAGGTGAGGGCTCGCCACGACGACCAGCCGGTCGCGGAGAAACGCCCGTCCGACCAAGCTTTCGTCGGGATCCGGGTTGACCCGGATCACCAGGTCGTAGCCTTCCTCGATCATGTCCACAGCCCGGTCCTCCGTCGTGACCTCCAGCCTCACCTCCGGAAATTTGAGGGCAAATCCCGCGGCGATCCTCCCCATCGCGGTCTGAGAAAAAAGCAGGGGCGCGCTGATCCGCAGTCTCCCCTTGGGTCTTTGACCGCCCGAGGCGATCGCCGCGGCCGTCTCGTCCAGTTCGGCAAGCAACGCCCCCGTCCGCTCGAAAAGCGCCCGTCCTTCCTTGGTCAGCTTCAGGTTGCGCGCACCCCGTTCAAACAGGCGCAGGTCAAGGCTGCTCTCCAAGTCTCCAACGCGCCGCGACAGGGTTGCCTTGGGCCGGCCGGTGGCCCGTGCCGCCTTGCCGAAACCGCCATGGCGGGCAACGAGGTTGAAATCGGTGAGGGCCAGAATATCCATAGGTGTTCCACCAGTGAGACGGTGCGTCTAAAATTTCGGTCTGTTTGAGTGTTTGTGAGCCACACATATTGGGGCTGTCAAGCAACCCAACAGGAGAAATTCCATGACCATCCTCGTTACCGGCGCCACAGGCAATGTTGGCCGCCAAGTCGTCGAGCACCTCGTCAAGCGCGGCGCCGACGTCCGTGCTCTCGTCCGCGATCCGTCGAAAGCCAGCTTCCCGGCAGGCGTATCGGTCGCGCAAGGCGACTTTCTCGATGTCGATTCACTGCGCAAAGCCATGTCCGGCGTTTCCACCCTGTTCCTCTTGAACGCCGTGGTGCCGGACGAATTCACCCAGGCTTTGGTCGCGCTGAACGTCGCCCGATCGGCGGGCATCGAGCGGATCGTCTATCTCTCGGTGATCCATGCCGACGTGTATGTGAACGTGCCGCATTTCGCCGGCAAGTTCGGCGTCGAGCGAATGATCGAGCAGATGGGCTTCCAGGCTACGATCCTGCGCCCGGCCTATTTCATCCAGAACGACCTGATGATCGAAGACGTCATCACCGGCTACGGCACCTACACAATGCCGATCGGCGCCAAAGGCCTCGCCATGGTCGATGTGCGTGATATCGCCGAGATCGCCGCTCTCGAGCTGCTGCGCCGCGAACGGTCCGCGGAGCCGCTTGCGCTCGAGCGGATCAACCTCGTCGGTCCGCAGACACTGACCGGGACGGATATCGCGGCCATCTGGTCCGACGTGCTCGCCCGGCCGATCAGCTACGGCGGCGACAACACCGAAGGTTTCGAGCAGAATCTCAAGCAGTTCCTGCCTGCCTGGATGGCCTACGACATGCGCTTGATGGGCGAACGGTTCCTGACCGACGGCATGCTGCCCGAGGCCGGCGACGTCGAGCGCCTGACCACGCTTCTGGGCCGCCCGCTGCGCCCCTATCGCGACTTCGCCTCGCAAATCGCCGGCTCCGCCTGACGGAACGGCTCTGGTCATCACCAGGGGGTACAGAAACAGCAGGGCGGCCTTTTGAGGAGGGCGCCTAGCTGTGGCGAGGTCCGCCATCGCTTCATCAAAGAGCACAATCAGGAACCGCGACTCTTCGTCTGGCGGGCCCGATCCAGACTAAATCTTCGCCGCCGTCAGGCGCAGCCACCAAACGTTGGAATCAATCCGCTAGGTTGGGGCACCCCAATTGTCCGCAGCACCAGTCAATCGCAGGAATTTTGAAGTGGAGCCGTTGACATGCACGCTTTCATGATTCTGAATGTTTACTGACTTGGGGGATAAAAATGAAGAGATTTTGGGCTGCTGCGGCCGTTCTATTGTCGTTGCCATGTCTATCGATTGCCCAAACCAACGCGACCGAAAATGCCAGCTTTCCGCAATCCTCCTGCGTATCTAAGGCATCCGGCTTCAAAAACAGCCTGCAAGCCAGAGTTTACCCAAGGATTGACGGTACAGACACGCTAGTTCTGTTCGACCCGAAGGGCGGCTTTGAGAGGTCATTCCAGAATATGGAAAGGTACCGTCTGTTGGCCGCCAAAGCGATGGCGGTGGCGGATGGTTGGGCTGTCTTTGGTGTGACGGAGAAAGGCGGGAAACCCATAGGCTTTGTGGTTCAATATATGCTTGGCGATCCGGATACGAAGACCTGTGAGGTGTTGCCGTCCTCCCCCGAGATTGCCTTGGTGAACGACATGCCTCCCACGATCCTCAAGCAATACGCGGAAATGCTGGCGAACGATGATAGCGGAAACGAATTTGCGATCCGCTCTCGTCTGGCGCAGATGTTTACGAAGAACAAGGAAGATGAGAACGCACCAAAGATTATCACTGATAACGCCCCTTTAACGGTCGAACCCAATTTTGATTTCGAAAAATCCACATGCAAAGCACCGGCGCCCGAATTTCCTAGGGCGATTGCAGTTCGTGTTTTCCCGTCGCTCAGCAATTTAACTCAGCTGACCTTGCGAGATGGCATGACAGAGTGGAAGCCTGATCTTTCCGGCGTCCACTCCAACACGTCTGCAAGCTTCTTGCTCTACGGTGCCCGGGACGCGTGGGCTGTTTATGCCATGACACCCGATAATCAGTTCCGGGTCCAATACATGGCCGGTGATGCATCCGGCAAATCGGCGAACTGTATCAAAGTGCCGGATAAGCCCGTTGACGTATCCATCGAAGGAATGGCCCTCACGGCGGTGAGCATGTACCTCCAGAGGTTGACCGGCGACAATTCCGGGACGGGAGATGAACTGCGCGCAAAGCTCAAGAAGTTTGTGGCGGGTGCTGCCGCACCGGCCGATTCGCTTGGACCGTCTCCGTTGATGCACCTACCCCAGCCCGTATATCCCTTTCTCGCAGCAATGCAGCTATGCGACACCAACGAGGACGCGTCTTTCCAGGATAATTTTCTCACGATCGAGGACATCGACGGAGATGGCGACGACGACTACCTATTCGACATGAAGGGTGTTCGGTGTGTCGGCAAAGATGGCAGGGATCACGGGATTACCGGCAATCACGCAGCAGGCCTGACAATTCTGACTACCACGAAAAATGGCATCGAAAAGGTTTTTGACGAGCCCGTCTTCAGTGCCGAGATCAGGAGATTCAAAGGATATGCTACTGCGATGATATCCTACGAGTTTTCGATGAACGATCATCCGAGAAAATATCTGATCTTCAAGGATGGCAAGGTTACAAAAGCCAAAAAACCGCAAAACGGCGGCAAGGTAGTTTATCGATTTGGAATTGAGTAGCGCTCTAAGTGCACCTCAAAATCAGCCCGCATGTTATGTATGGATTCTAGCGATCAACAGCCCTTACATTTTCCGTATGCAAGAAATTCTTGGCAAATCGAATCGGCCCTATGATGGGCTAAGTAGAAAATGGGAGACCGTCCATGCGCATCCCGCCATTGTCCTAGTCGCTCTGTTGCCGGTGACCGCGGACGCGGCACCAGGCTCTGTGACACGACCGGCTCTGGGTGAATGCACTAGCTGACCGGTACGGGACAAATGCGCGTTCGGCCGGAACAGCCCTACTGCAGGGTGGCCGGACCAGGCCTGTCGCGTTGGGCGATCACGTGCTCGCCCTCGTCACCGCCGAGGCCATCCACGAACAGACCAGCCACGCCGTCGAAATTGGTGAGCCCGTCGAATTCAATTGCGGCGCCAATCAGCTGGGCTGCCTGGAAGACAAGGTATTCGACGTCCTCGAGAGCGATGTTTTCGGCCAGGTTCCTGACCCTTACATGTTCCGCCACCGCCGTGATACTGACGATGCCGGTCTTCCTGAAGGCGATCTGGACCGCTGAACGGACGTCATCGCGCAGTCGCGCCGAGTAATCATACCGCATCGAAACCTCCCAAAGGGAACGGTTTTCTGTTCAGGTTGCACAATGCGGCAGAGGCTTCGTCTTGGCAAGTCACGAATTAAATAATATCTAAACAAATCAGCTAGTTAGCATAGTTATGCAAGTATGCGCCTTACGCCGAATACCATCAGGCTCATCATGCGCATGAGAAGCAGTTCACTCATCGCGAGGTCTTGACGCACTAGGAGCGCTTTCCTAACTATTAGGTAAGCGAGTTGAATACTCATTCGAGGTATCGGGATCCTGAGCGAGGGAGCGCGATGACTGAACTGGAACGCCCGGAACGGTTGCAGATCATGCTGACGTCAGACGAGCTGGCTGCGCTGGAAAACTGGCGCTTCGACAAGCGTATGCCGAGCCGTTCGGCCGCGGTCAGGGAATTGCTGCGGCGCGGGCTTGCCTCGGACGGCTTCCTGACGGCGGAGCAAGGGGCGAAGTCGCAAGACTTCGGCATCCTGCCAACCGCCGGCGGCAACGGCATTTCCGAAAGCGGCAAGGAGTAGCGGGTCACCGCGCGTGAGCCGCTCGAGTCCTTTCAGGCTGCCGGTCGCCGCAACGCGGTGCCGGCCGGCCCAGCGGACCATAACTCTCGATTCAGAGGATGTTGGTCGTCACTTCGACGACGATCGCGGCACCTTCCAGGCTGCCATTGGTGACGTGCACGACACGCGATACCCGCAGATCCTGCGTGGTTCCATCGATCGACAGCGCAACGCTTTCGCCGATCCGCGGAACCGCCTGAAAAACCGCGTCCGTGGCCTCCGGCCGGTTGTCGATCGATATGCGGCAGTTGACGGTCATGAGATGTCTCCTGTGTCGGCCCGGTGGTCAACGCGGGGTCCGCGAAATGGTTTCAGGAGCCGGATGCAACTTGATGGCGCCCGGATCCGTAAAGCAGTAATTGCTCCATTGTTCATCGTAACGGAGCAACAGGGCTCGCCGGGGAGGGCGTTGGGGCTGCCCCGGCGAGCTTGATCCGCCTTACCAGGGGCGTGGCATCACCGGGGTATGGAGACGAGTTTCGGCGCTCGCAATTCCCCGGCCATCCTTGCCGCCTGGAAAATTGTCATCAAAACCAGGATGGGCTCACCCTCGGTCGGGTTGATGGTCAGCACGACGCGGCCAAGCTCGTCGCTCATGCCGCAAGACCAGTCCTTGACGGCTATCACCTTTCTCGCGGCCATATGCCGTTCTCCTGCACGGGAGGTTCTCTGCCGGCTAAGCCGTCT
This sequence comes from Mesorhizobium sp. M7A.F.Ca.CA.001.08.2.1, assembly GCF_003998455.1. NCBI lineage: Bacteria > Pseudomonadati > Pseudomonadota > Alphaproteobacteria > Hyphomicrobiales > Phyllobacteriaceae > Mesorhizobium > Mesorhizobium sp. M7A.F.Ca.CA.001.08.2.1. The sequence continues at coordinate 5,611 of NZ_RZPW01000251.1, forward strand.
GGAGTTGGTCGACAGAACCTTCGCCTGACATTGCAACCAGCCGAAATGCGGCAAATGCGGCCAATATCATGAAAACCGCCGTGACGTTCAGGGACATCGTCGACGCAAGGACGCCCCCGTCAAAGCAACTCAGTTCCATGCGCTGTACCCCTTCAAGCCACTGACGGCCTGGATGATGATCCTGCTTCGAGTGAAATACAAGCGCGCGCTAATGTGCTGAAGTCGGCTGGCCAGTCTGCGCGCGGCTCCGAACCAGCCAAGCGCTTGGTTGCTGGTTCCCGCTCAAGGGCTCGAACCTCGATTCACGCCTTCAAAGGGCGCTGTCCTACCATTAGACGAAGCGGGAAAATGCACGTTGCGCCCCACCCCTAGCCGGTTCGCGCGCCGGGATCAACGCACTGCGGCGGCAAAGCCGATTGGAAGCGCGGTGTCAGTCCGGAAAGTTGGTGACAGGTTCCTCGCAGCGGTAGACCGGGCAGCTGCCGTCACGGGTCGGGACATAGGCCGACATCGGCACCTCCGGCCAGTCGCATTCGTTGCCGAACTGCCTGACATAGCGGTCATAGGTGTTGGGGCCGGTGGTCAGCACCACGGCATGGCGGCTTTGGAGCAGTTGCCGGAGTTGGTCGCAACTCATCGTGCGGGTGTCGGGCCTGGCTTCGGCGAGGCCGGTCGCGGCAAGCAGGATCGCTGCCATCATCAAGGCAATTCGGCGCATTGGCATGGCTGTTCCTCGAATGGACATATCGGGCGAAACTCGCATCCCGGCGGGTGGTTCCGCAACCGCCGGCTGGCCGTCTGTGGCGGGCGCAACCAAATGGTCCGTCGCGCATTGCTGGGGATGGATGGCAGGAAGCCCTACGAAACCCCGCAATGGCGGCCCGGAAACGGGGATCGCGAGGCCATGTGCTGTTCTTTCTGCGGCGGGCGCGACCACAGCTATGAGGACTGTCCGCAAAGGGAGGCTTCGGCCGAGCCAGTGCCTGTTGCTCCGCCCGACGACCCCGGCTCCGAAGAAGCAGGCCGATGAGACCGACAAGGCGAACCGGTCACCCGGCTTGCCGCGGCTCGACGGGATCGGCATTTACGGCCGCCGGGGCCTTGCCGGAACGAACGACCGGGCGCCATCGTGAAATGCCTGTCGGCGACCGCAAATGCGGAATGTTGCGCACCGACTGCAACCAAAATGCCCGGTCAGGCATTGCTGGCTCAAGGGGAAATCTACACGCAGGCCCGGACTCTGGCCGGACGCGGCCAAGTGGGGCCAAGACGGGGCAATGACAGAATTGGCAAGCATCGACAGCCTGCTCGAAATCACTGCCCACGCGCGGTTGGCGGCGATTGTCGATTCATCCTTCGACGCCATCGTCAGCAAGGATCTGAACAGCATCATCACCAGTTGGAACGCGGCGGCGCAACGCATGTTCGGCTACACCGCCGAAGAGGCCGTCGGCCGCTCCGTGCTCATGCTCATCCCCGATCATCTCAAGGATGAAGAGACCGACATCATCAGCCGGGTTCGCAGGGGCGAGCTGCTGGCCAGCTACGAGACGATCCGCCGGCGCAAGGATGGCGGGCTCATCGCCGTGTCGCTGACCATTTCACCGATCAGGAACACGTCCGGCGAGATCATCGGCGCCTCGAAGATCGCCCGCGACATCACCGCCAGCAAGGAGAGCGAGCGCCGGATCAGGCTTTTGCTCCGCGAGGTGAACCATCGCGTCAAGAACCAGTTCGCGGTGATCCTCTCGATGATCCGAGAGACCAGTAAACGCTCGACCGATCCGCGTGAATTCGAGGAGTTGATCCGTTCCCGCATCATGGCGCTGTCGCGGTCGCACGATCTGCTGGTGAACTCGGAATGGGCCGGCGCCAGCCTCTTCGACCTTGCCCAGGAGCAGCTCAAGCCGTTCGGTCACGAGGCGCGGGTATCGCTGTCGGGACCGCTTTTGACCTTGCAGCCGAATGCCGTGCAAAATCTCGGCATGGCGTTTCATGAACTCGGCACCAACTCTTCCAAATATGGCGCGCTGGCGAGCGAGGCCGGGCGGCTCGAGATCACCTGGCGGATCGTCGAAGGCGCTTCGGACAAGCTGGAAATCCATCTGCTCTGGGACGAGACGATGCCGGTGCGTGAGGGAGAGCGTCGGGACGAAAGCACGCGCAAGGGTTTCGGCACCGTCGTCCTGCAACGGGTCGCGCCGCAATCGCTGAACGGCCTGGCGGTGCTGGATCGCAGCCCGGGCCATCTCAGCTGGTCGCTGACGGCGCCGCTGGATTCGATCATCGTTCCGCAGTTGGGCGCCGACCTGCCTGAAACCGAAACGTCCTGAGCGCTTGAGGGT
>NZ_RZPW01000252.1:0-7911 GCF_003998455.1 Mesorhizobium sp. M7A.F.Ca.CA.001.08.2.1
AATCCAGTGGCCTGGCAGCCGTACCGGCGCACCGTGGCAGGCGGCCCTTGCCGGTTTCGCGTGCAATGGCTACATGTCGGCAACAATTGGAGACCGGCATGCTCGCCCTCATTCAGACAATCGTCATGGCGCTCGACCTCTACTGGTGGATCATCATCGCATCGGCGATCTTTTCCTGGCTTTACGCCTTCAACGTCGTCAACTCGCGCAATCAGTTCGTCGGTTCCATAGGCAACATGCTCTATCGGCTGACCGAACCGGCGTTGCGGCCGATCCGCCGGTTCATGCCGGACCTTGGCGGCATCGACATCTCGCCGATCATCCTGCTTCTGATCCTGTTCTTCCTGCGGCAGTTCATATTGACCAGTGTGGCGCCTCTGGTCCTGTGAGGCCGATGATCGTATGAGCGCGCCGTTTCGCCTGCGCGATGATGGCGTCGAGCTGTTTGTCCGGCTGACGCCGAAGGCTGCGCTGGACAGGCTCGAAGGCATCGAGACCACGGCGGACGAGCGAAGCCATCTGAAAGCGCGCGCCCGCGCCGTGCCGGAAAACGGCGCCGCCAATCATGCGCTCGAAAAGCTGATTGCCAAGGCGATTGGCGTGCCGGGGTCCGCCGTCTCGGTTGTCGCCGGCGGCACGGCGCGGCTGAAGACCGTGCGCATTGAAGGCGATCCGGAGACGTTGGCGAAAAGCATCGAGGCGCTCGGCCATCAGGCCTGATGTCCTTGCCGGAGGGTCAATCCCCCAGCGGCAAACGCGGATCGTCAACTTTCAACGTGTTGACGCTCTGCTTGATGCGGCGCAGATTTTCCAGAACCCTTGGTCCGCGCGTCTCGGCGACCGAGGTGACGATCATGTCGACGATCGACAGCAGCGCATAGCGCGACGATGTCGGCTTGTAGATATTGCCGTCTTCCAGCGACTGGAAATGGATGACCGTGTCGGCGACCTTGGCGAGCGCGGAGTCCGGCGGGGTGATGGCGATCGTCGTGGCGCCATATTGCTGGGCGACCTGCACCGCATCGATGACCGATCGTGCATAGCCGGAGACGGAGAAGGCGATCAGCGTGGTGTCGGGGGTGGCGACGGCGGCGTACATGCATTGCAACTGTCCGTCGATTTGCGCCAGCACCGACACGCCAAGCCTGAACAGCCGGTTCTGCATTTCGGTCGCCATCATCGACGAAATGCCACCGGAGCCGATGCACAGCACATTGCCGGAAACCGCGATGCGTGCGGCGACGGCGACCAGCGTCGTCATGTCGAGGTTTTCGCTGGCGCGCTGGATGGCCGATATCGCCGCTTCGGTGATGGCGGAAGCGATGCGCTGTTCGCGGGCATCGCGGCTCAACGGCTCCGGCGACAGATACTGGCCGCCGATGGCGATGGCTTGCGCCAGATAGAATTTGAAGTCGCGCAGGCCCTCGCAGCCGAGGTTGCGGCAGAACCGCGTCACCGTCGGCTCGCTGATACCGACGCGCGCGGCAATTTCCGAAATCGCCGCCTTGGAAACGAAGTCGAGGTCTGCCAGCACGAAGCCGGCCAGCTTGCGATCCGACTTCGTTCCGTCCTGCGACATCAGCTGCAGGCGCGTGATGATGTCGGCCGGCGTCTTCATGCTGATATTTTCATAGAGGCAGGCCCGTCGCCTTGTCGAACAGATGGATGTTGCCGGGATCGACCGAAACCGGCAGCAGGTCTCCCGGCCTGACCGGCACCCTGTCACGGAACACGGCGCGTACCGTATCAGCACCGATAGCGCCATAGACATGTGTTTCGGAGCCGGTGGGCTCGACGACATCCACCCTGATCGCCATCGCGTCGACAGCCTCGCCGATGACAAAATGCTCGGGCCGGATGCCGGCCTCCACCGCGCTGTCCGCCGGCACCTGTTTGCCGGCAAGCGCCAGCCGCCCGCCACCGGCCGATTCGAACCAGGTTTTCTCAAGCGTCGTCTTGAGCGAACCCGAGACGAAACTCATCGACGGCGAGCCGAGGAAGGAGGCGACGAACTTGTTGGCCGGCCTGTCATAGAGCTCCAGCGGCGCCCCGACCTGCTGGATCCTGCCGCGATCCATCACGACGATGCGGTCGGCCATGGTCATAGCCTCGATCTGGTCGTGGGTGACGTAGACGATCGTCGATTTCAGCCGCTGGTGCAGAGCCTTGATCTCGACGCGCATCTGCACGCGCAATTGTGCGTCGAGATTGGACAGCGGTTCGTCAAACAGGAACACAGACGGTTCGCGCACGATGGCGCGGCCCATGGCGACGCGCTGGCGCTGGCCGCCCGACAGCTGGCGGGGATAGCGGTCGAGATAGGAGAAGAGATTGAGGACCCCGGACGCCTTCTTGACCTTCTCATCGATTACCGTGCGCGTCTCGCCGCGTATCTTCGGGCCGAAACCGATATTGTCCGATGCCTTCAGATGCGGAAACAGCGCATAGGACTGGAACACCATGGCGATGTTGCGCTGCTGCGGCGGCAGCGCGTTGGCGCGCACGCCGCCGATCAACAGATCGCCGGAAGTGATCGTCTCCAGGCCGGCGAGCATGCGCAGCAAGGTCGACTTGCCGCAGCCGGACGGCCCGACCAGGACGACGAACTCGCCGCTCTTGATATCGAGGCTGATGTTCTCGAGGATCTTGTGCTGCCCGAAGGATTTCGACAGGTCGCGGAACTCGACGTCGGTCATGCTCACGCTCCCAATATGTCGTCGATGAAGGGCAGGCAACCGGCGGTCAGTCCCGCGTCCACGGGCATCACCACGCCTGTTACTCCCGATGCGCGATCGGACGCAAGGAAAGCGACGGCTTCCGCCACTTCCGCAGCGTTGACGATGCGACCGAGCGGATAGAGCCGCTGCAATTTGCCGAGGATTTCGGGATCCTTGGCAAGGCGGTGGTCCCAGGCGGCGGTGCGGATCGATCCGGGGCAGACGACATTGGCGCGCAGGCCGCTGCGGCCGAGCTCGACGGCGATCGCCTTGGCATAGGCGTTGATGCCGGCCTTGGCCGCGGCATAGGCGGGATTGCCGAAATGCGTGATGGCGTTGACCGAGGAGATGAAGACGACGCTGCCGGAGCCACGGCTGGCCATCGCCTTGACCAGCGGATCGGCGAAATTCATCACGCCGGTCAGGTTGAGGTCGAGTTCCTGCTCAATCCTGTCGGGGTTGAGCGCGGGGAGCGTCTCGGCGCGCGTCCAGCCGGCATTGTTGATGAGAATGTCGGGCACACCGTCCCGGTCGAGGATGGCGGCGATCGCCGTGGCTATCGACGCCTTGTCGAGAAGATCGAAGACGTGGCGGGCGGCAAAATACGGGCTCTTCAACGCCTCGCTCGACTGGTCGCAGCCTACGACCCTGGCGCCCCTTTGCGCCATCAGCGCCACGATGGCCGTGCCGAGGCCGCCGCCCGCACCCGTCACAACGACAGTCTTGCCCTCGAATTCGGCCCTGCCTTCGAGTTCCGTTTGCGAAACCACCGTGCGTCATCCTCCGGGATCTTCGACAGGTCGGATCAGGCCTAGTCCACAAAATGTAATTAAGCAACAGAATAATCTGCTTGCAAGCCTTCAAATCCTCGATAATGTAGGAAAGTCACATAAATCTTTTGCTTGGGTAACGAAGAGGCGCGCAGGCGCAAAAATCAAAATGGGAGAGTTCAAATGAGTCTTGCAAAATGGACTGTCGGCCTGATGGCCGGAATGAGCATGCTGGCAATTGCGGCGCAGGCGGATGCGGGCGAGGTGCGGGTCACCGTGGCCGAGTACAGCGCCAAGACTGGCCCATATTTCGACAGCGTCAAGAAGGAATTCGAGGCGGCGAACCCCGGCATCACGGTCAAGTTCGAAGTGGTGCCGTGGGATGTGCTGCTGCAGAAGCTGACCACCGACATCACCGCCGGCACCAATGCCGATCTGTCGATCATCGGCACGCGCTGGCTGATCGACTTCGTCCAGCAGGATGTCGCCGAGCCGCTCGACGGCTACATCAAGCCCGACTTCAAGGACCGCTTCATCGACACCTTCCTGTCGCCCTCGATCATGGATGGCAAGACCTACGGCCTGCCGATCGCTGCCTCGGCGCGCGCCATGTACTACAACAAGGAGCTGTTCGAGAAGGCCGGCATCGCCAAGCCACCGGCAAACTGGACCGAGCTGCAGGAAGATGCGCGCAAGATCAAGGCTCTGGGGTCCGGCACGTTCGGCTTCGGCCTGCAGGGCAAGGAGATCGAGACCGACGTCTATTACTACTATGCGATGTGGTCCTACGGCACGGAAATCCTCAACAAGGACGGCACTTCGGGCCTGAGCACGCCCGGCGCGCTTGAAGCCGCCAAGCTTTACAAGTCGATGATCGACGAAGGCCTGACCGAACCCGGCGTCACCTCCAACAACCGCGAGGACGTGCAGAACCTGTTCAAGCAGGGCAAGGTCGGCATGATGATCACCGCACCCTTCCTGTCCAACCAGATCAAGGACGAGGCGCCGAACCTGAAATACGGCGTTGCGGCCATTCCCGCCGGACCGACCGGCGCGCGCGGCACCTATGGCGTCACCGATTCCATCATCATGTTCAAGAACTCCAAGAACAAGGACGAGGCCTGGAAGCTGCTCGATTTCCTGTTCACCACGGAGCAGCGTGCCAAGTTCACACAGGGCGAAGGCTTCCTGCCGGTGAACAAGGAAGAGGCCAAGATGGACTACTACGTCAACAATGCCGATCTGGCCGCGTTCACCGCTCTGCTGCCCGACGCCCGCTTCGCGCCGGTCATCCCGGGCTGGGAAGAGGTCGCCCAGATCACGTCGGACGCCATGCAGAAGATCTATCTCGGCGGCGACCCCGAGGCAGGCCTGAAGGACGCGGCGGCCAAGGCCAATGCGGTGCTGAAGAAGTAGGGGCAGTGCTGAAGGAATAGGGCGTATCTCCCTGCGCCCGTGGCGCGCCCCAGATTCAGGCGGGGCGCGCCACATCTTGCAGCCTCGAGCAGAAAGATAGTTCGTCGATGTCAACGCCGCCCAGCCAGGCTCCTTTCCTCTCCCACCGGAGGGGGGAGAGGTGGCTCGGCGAAGCCGAGACGGAGTGGGGGAACCACCTGGCAGCCACCGCGAACGGATATAGGAAGAGCACCAGGCGCAAGCCTCGCCTTGCGCCCAAGGGGTCGACCCCCACTCCGTCGAGCTTCGCTCGACACCTCTCCCCCGATCGACGGGCGAGAGGAAAGGGGCCCTTCCGCAACTGCTGCGGAGAACGGACGAGCAGGTGAGGGCAGCGCCGACGGTTGCAAGGAATCCTGAAGCGGTGCCCTGAGAAGAACGAGGCCGGACCAAGTCAATCTGTTAAGCCAGCGAAATCCAATCTCCCCGCAACGCGGTACAAAGCCAGCCGATGCAAAATCGTTTCTTGCCCTATCTCCTGACCTTGCCCAGCCTGTTTCTGGCGGCGGTGGTCATCTTCTGGCCGGTCTGGGACCTGATCCAGATCTCGACGCATGACGTCAGCCGCTTCGGCCAGCTTCGTGACTTCAACGACTTCGCCAATTTCGCGGCACTCGCTGCCGATCCCGATTTCACGGCCGCGCTTTGGCGCACCGGCCAATGGACGGTGATGGTGGTCGGCGGCGCGCTTCTCTTGTCGATCCCGGTGGCGATGATCCTCAACACCGATTTCTATGGCCGCGGCATTGCCCGCGTCATCATCATGCTGCCCTGGGCGGTGTCGCTGACCATGACTGCGGTGGTCTGGCGCTGGGCGCTGAGCGGCGAAAGCGGCATGCTCAATTCGGCGCTGATCGGCCTCGGCCTCATCGATCACAACATCCAGTGGCTGGCGAGTGCCGAAACCGCCTTTCCGATGCAAGTGCTGATCGGTATCCTGGTGACGGTGCCGTTCACGACGACGATCTTCCTCGGCGGGCTGTCGTCGATCCCGGACGATCTCTACGAGGCGGCGGCGCTTGAAGGGGCGACGCCGCTGCAGCAGTTCCGCGAAATCACCTTTCCGCTCCTGAAACCGTTCATCAACATCGCCATCGTGCTCAACACCATCTACGTCTTCAATTCCTTCCCGATCATCTGGGTGATGACGCAGGGCGGGCCGGCCAACTCGACCGATATCCTGGTCACCCATCTCTACAAGCTGGCCTTCCGCATCGGCAAGCTGGGCGAAGCATCGGCGGTGTCGCTGGTGATGTTCGCCATCTTGCTGGTCTTCACCATGATCTATGTGCGGCTGGCGATGCGGGAGCAACGCGCATGACGAGCAAGCTCAAGCGTTCGATCATCGCCTGGCTGCTGCTGGCGCCGCTGATTGTGGTGACGCTCTTTCCCTTCGCGGTGATGTTCCTGACCGCAGTCAAGCCGAGGCAGGAAGTGCTGTCGCCGACCTGGTGGCCGAGCGAATTCCGCTGGTCGAATTTTTCCGACATGTGGGTGGCGACGGGCTTCGGCCAGGCGCTGCTCAATTCGCTCTACGTGTCTGTGATCGCCACCGTCGGCGCCATCCTGATCTCGGTTCCGGCGGCCTATGCGATGTCGCGCTTCCGCTTTGCCGGCTACGGCGCCTTGCGCCAGTTCCTGCTGATTTCGCAGATGATCTCGCCGATCGTGCTGGTGCTCGGCCTGTTCCGGCTGATGGCCGCCTGGGGCCTGGTCGAGAGCACGACGGCGCTCGGCTTCATCTACATGGCCTTCAACGTCGCCTTCACGGTGTGGATGCTGCAGAGCTATTTCGACACCATCCCCCGCGATCTCGAGGAAGCCGCCTGGATGGAGGGCGCCGGCCGCTGGCTGACCTTGCGCAAGGTGTTCCTGCCGCTCTGTCTGCCGGCGATCGCGGTGACGGCGATCTTCACCTTCATCAACGCCTGGAACGAGTTCGTCGTGGCGCTCACCATGCTGCGCAGCCAGGAAAGCTACACGCTGCCGATCCAGGTGTTTTCGCTGGTCGCCGGCCGCTACACCATCGAATGGCATCACGTCATGGCCGCGACGCTGCTGGCGACCTTGCCGGTGGCCATCCTGTTCATCTGGCTGCAGCGCTACCTCGTCAGAGGCCTGGCGCTCGGGGCGGTCAAATAGCGCCTATTCACGGACGGAGCTTTCATGCGCATTTTCACCGCCTCGCTGGCGACGGAAACCAACACCTTCTCGCCGGTGCCGACCGATAGGGCTTCGTTCGAGATGGCCTTCTATGCCGGGCCCGGCAAGCACCCGGAAACGCCGACGCTGTGCTCCTCGCCGATGGTGGCGCTACGCCGGCGTGCGGTGGCCGAAGGCCTCGATGTCATCGAAGGCACCGCCACCTGGGCCGAGCCGGGCGGCCTGGTGCAGCGGCAGACCTATGAGGCTTTGCGCGACGAGATTCTGGGCCAGCTCAAGGCGGCGCTGCCGGTCGATGCTGTCATCCTCGGCCTGCATGGCGCCATGGTGGCGCAAGGCTATGACGATTGCGAAGGCGATCTGCTCGAACGGGTTCGCGCAATGGTCGGGCCGGAGGTGGTGATCGCCGTGGAACTCGATCCGCACAGCCATCTGACACCGAAGCGCGTCGCGGCCTCCGACATTCTCGCCTATTTCCTCGAATTTCCGCACACCGATTTCTACGAGCGCGGCGAACATGTCGTCAAGCTTGGCCTGGCAGCAGTGCGTGGTGAGATCAACCCTGTCATTTCGACCTTCGACTGCCGCATGATCCAGGTGCTGCCGACCAGCCGCGAGCCGATGCGGTCCTTCGTCGATCGCATCAAGGCGCTGCACGGCAAGGACGGCGTGCTGTCGGTCTCCGTCATCCACGGCTTCATGGCGGCCGATGTGCCCGAGATGGGCACGCGCATCCTGGTCGTCACCGACAATGACAAGGCCAAGGGCGACGCGCTGGCGGAACGGCTCGGGCGGGGACTCTACGC
>NZ_RZPW01000253.1:0-7886 GCF_003998455.1 Mesorhizobium sp. M7A.F.Ca.CA.001.08.2.1
GGCCAAGCGCCGTCGAACGATCGCGCTGCAGGGGTTGGTTGACTTTGACGATCATGCCTCAGCCCGCCTGATAAGGTGCCAGAACCGCCGCGGCGGGCGCAGATTTGAAGAAGTATGCCATGGCATCGGCCTGCCTGGCGGCCGACAGCGAAGCGAGGCTGAGCCAGGGCGCCCAGGCGCCGGGCCGCAGGGCATATTGTTCGCGGCGCCGGATGACGTTCCATTTCGCGGTCCGCGTCAGCAATTCATGCGTCAGCGCGGGCTGGTTTTCGTCGGCGACGAGCTGGTAGAGGAAATAGAACAGGTTCAGCGCGCCGGCCTCGAAGCTCGGCCGCGTCGCCGCCGGCAGCGAGGAAATCTCCTCCTCCAGCGCGACGATGAAGTCGGCCGCACGGGCCACGGTGCCGTGGCCGACCGCATCGCCAATGTCGCGCAGGTCCCGCGTGGCCTGCGCCAGGCCCTCGCGCTCGAGGTTCTCGGCCACGATCCGCAAATGCGTCCTGCGCATCTCCTTGACGTGCCGGCTCGTCACGCTTGCCTGATGGACGCGGTAGACGACCAGGTTTTCGGGCATCATGGCTGCCGGGTAACGGCCGGCCAGCCGCCTGAAAAGATCGAAGTCCTCGGCATGCCGGTAGGCCTGGTCATAGTGCAGGACGCTGTCGTCGATGACCTTCCTGTTGTAGACGACCGTCGGGTGCATGAAGATCGTGAAGAACATCGCCAATACGGGGATGCGGCCGAACTGGAAGACCGGATCGGGCCTGCCCCTGGCGATGCGGCCGCGGATCAACATGTCGACGCCGGCGCCGCAGAAGCCCAGTTCGGGCCGCCGCTCGAACAGCGCCACCTGGCGCGACAAACGCCAGGGATAGGCGACGTCGTCGGCGTCCATCCGCGCGACCAGTTCGCCCCGGGCGATCGCCAGCCCTTCGTTGAGCGTCGCGACAAGGCCACGGTTTTCGCGCGAGATGATCGAAATGCGGCTGTCGGCCTTTTGGCATCGCTCGAGTATCTCGAGCGAATTGTCGGTCGAACCGTCATCGATCGCGATGATCTCCAGGCGACTGTGATCCTGCCGCAGGATGCTTCCCAGCGCGGTGGCGAGATAGGGACCGGCATTGTAGACCGGCAACAGGACGGAGACGAGCGGTGCGGCGGTCATCGTCTGGCATCCGTGCGCTGGAGTTCGAGCGCCGGTGTGCGGCCATCGGGCGATCCGCCAGCCGCCGTCGCGAGCCAGCCGCCATGGCTGCCCTGTGCGGAGCGGGTGCGCGCGACATAGGGGAAGTGGCGCTTCAGGCTGTTGAGCGGCCTCTCGAAAACCACCCAGGAAATCGAGGCCGCGACAATCGTGGCGGCGCTCGCAACCAGGAAACGCCCTGGCCCTTGCTCCGAGACGTTGAGCGGAATCCAGGGTTGCGCCTTGACGGCGAGCGACAGCAATATCGGATGATAGAGATAGACGCCGTAGCTGATGCGGCCGAGGCCAAGCAGCGGCGGCAGTTCGGCAAGCTTTCCCAAAGTGCCGCCAAGGCCGCGCGAACAGGCTGCGACGATGACCATCAGCGGCACCAGCGGCAGGACTTGCCGCACCAGCCAATGGGTCCATTCGAGCATCGGATCGGCGGGCGCAGGCACAAACCACTCGATGACAAGGAATGCGGCCGCGAAGGCAGGCCAGCTGAGCCGCATCCAGTGCGGCAGGGCCGCGCCCCTGGATCGCCAGCAGGCAAGCAGCGCGCCCGTCGCCAGCGCATCCATGGATGCCGGCGGCAGCAGGTCGCGCGCCAGCGTCGTGTTGGCGGTGAGCGGCCAGTAAAAGCGATAGGCCAGCGACAGTGCGATGACGCCGATGCAGATCTGTTCGAAGCGGCGGCGCGGGGCCAGCAGGACGACCAGCGGCCAGGCAAGATAGAACTGCTCCTCGATGCTCAGGCTCCAGAAATGGCACAGCACCCAAGGGTTCCAGTCATTGCGCAGCGCATACCAGAAATTCGACAGGTAAAGCGCATGCCAGACCAGCGATCCCCTGGATTGGTCCAGGTCGACCAGCCAGACGAAACCCAGGACGGCGAAATAGGGCGGAAATATCCGCAAGCCTCGCCTGATATAGAAGGATCGCAGCGCGGGACCGGTCTCGAATTCGGCGGCCGAACGCGCTTCCAGGAGCAGGCGCGTGATCAGGAAGCCGCTCAGCACGAAGAACAGCCGCACGCCGATATGGCCCCAGAATGAAGATCCTCCAGCGGCGAAGAAATGGGAATACAACACCATCGTCACGGCGATGGCTCTCAACGCATCCAGTTGGATGTCGCGGGCGCTTCCCATCAGCGGCATCCGCCAGCGTGATGGCCGCGACCAAGCCGCCAGCCGGCCGTTTCGAGCGGCAGGCCAAGGCGGGCGAGACCCGCCAGAGCGCAGGCATCGTCAAACCTACGCTCGAAATCGACGGACGGGTAGCTCAAGCTGGTCAACCTGGCGGGATCCTCCACGGCGCATATCCAGTCGCAAACGAGTCCCCCAGGAGATCGTTCGGCTACGGCATTGTGCGGCGCAACACAAAAAATCTACCCAGCTGAAATACTTATGTGAGCAAGTGCTAAAAAATTGAGAAAACCGAGCGTTTCTCGTCAATTCTGGCGATTTTTCTCAGACCTTAAACGCTGTGGTTTAAATTTTGCCGATGTTCCCGCCTCGGTTGATTTGCGATCTCGTGGCTTGACAGCCTAGTTCTTTGTTAGACCACAGGAAATTCCGTAATCTATATTTTGTCTATATGGATCCGGCCCTGGCTCCGTGAAGAAATGATTTGGAACCATTAGCTTTGCGCGGTGCAGCATCGTCTCTGTTTTTCGTCGTTGCCACGCGCAACGCCCATTACTCGGCTGACCGCCAACCCTCACACCGCGTCGAACACCACCGTCTGCTCCAGCCCGCCGCCCCGGCGGTTTTCCAGTGTTACCGTGCCTCCGTAGCGCTCGATGATTTCCTTGGCGATGGCGAGGCCAAGACCAGCTCCGGGGATCGATTGCAGGCGGCCGGGGTCGACGCGGAAAAAGGGCTCGAACGCCTTGTTCAGGAGTTCCGGGGGGATGCCCGGCCCATGGTCCGATATGGTCAGCACGGCGCGATTGTGGGCCGCGGCCAGGTCGATGCGGCACGCCTTGCCATGGGTGGCGGCGTTGACGATCAGGTTGCGCAAGGCGCGGCGCAGGCCGAGCGCGCCGGCGCGCACGCAAACCTTTTCCAGGTGCCCGATCGAGACGGCATGGCCGAGCGACACCATCTCGGCTTCGATATCGCGCACCGTCTTTGCCAGGTCCACCGCTTCGACGGCGTCCTGGTTGACCTCTTCGCGCACCAGGCGGATGGCGCTGTCGGCGATGCGATCGAGTTCGTCGAGGTCGTGAAGCCATTTGTCGCGTTCGTCGTCCAGGAATTCGGCGCGCAGCCGCATGCGCGTCATCGGCGTGCGCAGATCATGGCCGGCGGCCGCGACCAGCCGCATGCGGCTTTCCATGGCGGTCCGCAGCCGCGACGAGAGCTGGTTCAGCGCATGCGCGGTGGCCTTGACCTCGGCCGAACCCACTTCCGGCACCGTCGCCAGCACGCCGTCCGATCCGATCTTGGAGACGGCGGCCTCCAGCATTTCGAGCGGTCGGATCAGCACCGAGGTGAAATAGACCGATACCGCCGTGGCGCCGGCGACGATCAGCGAGATCCAGCCGGCCAGAACCAGCCATTCTCGCCGCGGCGGCTTGAGGTGCGGCACTTCAATGATCGCCCATCGGCTGTCGGGCAGGTGCATCGATGCGATCTGGCCGGGTTCGTCCGTCTTCTCGTTGACGACCGCGGGAAAGTCGAGGCCACGGCGGTGCAGGATGTCATTGAGCATCGCCGTTTCCGCACGAGCCACCTTGCCGCCCGCCGGATGATCGGCGAATTGAACCCGCAGGACGTCGGGGATCGGCCCCGGCAAGAGCCGCACCACCAGTTCCATTTGTTGGGCAATCCAGGGCACGGTCAGTTCCGGCGGCGGTCCGCCGCCGCGCACGCTGATGACGGCGGCCGTCGCCAGGCCGACGACGCCGACGATCGAGGCGACCAACAGCAGGATGAGACGGCGGCGCAGCGAATTCACGCGTGGCTCTCCACGGTCTCGACACGCGCCGTGAGCTGGTAGCCGCCATTGCGCACGGTCTTGAACAGCGGCCCGTCGCCGGTGTCGGAAAATTTGCGGCGCAGCCGGCTCACCAGCACATCGACCGAGCGTTCCAGCGGATCGCGTTCGCGGCCCTGCGTCAGGTCGAGAAGCTGGTCGCGCGACAAAAGCCGGCCGGGACGGTCGAGAAACACCTGCAAAAGATCGAACTCGGCGCCGGTGAGGTCGACGGCCACGCCTCGCGCATCCGTCACCTTGCGGGTCTCCGGTTCCAGCCTGTAACTGGCAAAGCGGTAGATGCGCGCGCGCGGCGGCGCGGGCGCCTCCTCGGGCGTCGAGCGCCTGAGCACGGCGCGGATGCGGGCAATGAGCTCACGCGGGTTGAACGGCTTGCCGAGATAGTCGTCGGCGCCGAGTTCCAGGCCGATGATGCGGTCGACATCTTCCTTCAGCGCGGTCAGCAGGATGATCGGGGTGTGCGGCTTGCGGTCGCGCAAACCGCGGCAGACATCGAGCCCCGAGCCGTCCGGCAGCATCACGTCGAGCACAATCAGGTCGAATTGGCCGGAGCCAAGCCGTTGCTCGCATTCGCGCCGGTCCGCCGCCGCCGTGACGCGAAAGCCCTGGCTGTCGAGGTAACGCTGGAGAAGCGTCCTGATCTCGCGGTCGTCGTCGACGACGAGGATATGGGGTTGTGACTGCATGACCGTGCCGTTGCCGATGAATATTGGGACCCGTGATTGCAGGGGCTTGCCGCGATTATAGGAGAGCCGCGCCCGAGCGGCATGGAAAATTGCAACCGAACGTTTCCGGCGGGCCATGGGAAACATTCGGAAACAAATTGCCCTTTTGCGGAAACCTTCGGCAACACGCCGACGCGAAGCGGACAAAGACGCTTCCTATCCTCTGAACCGTCCGAAGCATGAGAGAAAGGAACATCTTTATGCCAAGCAGACTTCTTGCGCTCGGCCTGTTTTCCGTCGCCGCAATTCACCCCGCGCTGGCGGCGCAGCCCGACCCCGGCGCCGGACCCGGTGAGCCGCCCCCTGTCATGGCCATGCAGGATGGGGCAGGCCACGGCCGGAATGGACCCGGCCCGCATGGACCGATGCGACCTGGTTCGCAGGGTTTCGGCCCGCAAGGCTTTGGCCCCCGCCGCATGGGTCCGCCGCCGGAATTCATGCTGGCCGCCCGGCTCGCCGCGCTGGAGACCCGCGTCGGCATCCGCACCGAACAACTCGACGCCTGGCGCGACTACACCAGCGCGCTGCAGGCGGTGCTTTCGCAGCCTCGGCCTGACCGCGGGCGGCCCGTTGGTGCTGAAGCGAAGGACCCCGACGCAGCAGGCCCGGGCGGCAAGCCCGATCCCTTCGCATTCCAGGAAAAGCTGGCCGACGACGTTACCGCCCGCGCGGTTTCGGCCGGCAGACTGAAGGAGGCGATCGCTGAACTGCGCGCCAAGCTGACGCCCGAACAACTCGAACTCCTCGCTTCGGCGGAACGTGCCCATGGATCACCCCCCGGTCCCTGGGGCGGTCCGCCGAACGATGCAGCCGGCCCCAGAGGCCTGCCCAACGATGGCAGGCAGCTCCCGCCCCAGCCCGGGAACGACGAGCAACTCTGACCGACTGCACCGGCCGGCCCGGTACCCAACCCGTTCTCGGGTCGGCCGGTTCTCCGGGGATGGCGGGCGTATCTCCGCCATCCTCGTTTCGATCACGCCCAGTTCGAATCGCGCCAATTCGGAACCATGCCCAATTCGAACCCTGCAATGGAAGCACGACAATGTGGGAAGCCATGATCATGCTGCGGCTGCTCGCGTCCGCCAGCCCGAGGCTCTCGTTCGGTCCTGTCGGGCGAGGCATGCCGCTGGCCCCGCCGGTCGACACGCTGAAGGGCGCGATCCGCCTGAGTTTCGCCGCCTGGCGGTTGTCGCTCCCGCTGTCGCAGCCGCTCGACAACCATGGGCATCATGACCGCAAGATCGCGTGAATTCCGGCAAGGCGCTTGGCATGTCCTCGCTGATCGGCATAATGATGTTGGTGGGCATCGCGGCCGGCTACTCGACCTTCGAGCAGCTCTGGCCGCCGAGAAGGAGCGCGACATGAGCCGCTTCGAAGCATTGCTCGTCGCCGCCCGCAGACCGGCGCGGCCCACCATCAAGATATCGGCCGGCATGCCTCGACCAAGCGGTCGATTGCCCGCGCCCGCAACTCCAGCGAAAGATCATTCAGTCCATGTCTATCCAGCCTAGCCCGTCTTTGCAGCCGGCACGCCGTCTGGCGCCCTGGGCCGCGATGTTCGCATCCGCCTTTCTGCTGGCGGCCTGCTCGCAGGAGAGCAGCGCCCCCGCAGGCATGGGCGCGCCCGGCAAACCGGAAGTCGGCGTCGTCACCCTGCATCCGCAATCGGTGGCGATCACCGCCGAACTGTCGGGACGCACGGCGGCCTCGCTGGTTGCCGAAGTGCGCCCGCAGGTGAACGGCATCATCCAGCAGCGCCTGTTCAAGGAGGGCAGCGAGGTGGCGGCTGGACAGCCGCTCTACCTCATCGATCCGGCGAGCTACAAGGCGTCCTACGACAGCGCGGTCGCCGCACAGCAGAAGGCGGAAGCGGCGGTGCCTACGGCGCAGGCCAAGTTCGACCGTTATGCCGGCCTGTTGAAGCAGAACGTTGTTTCCAAACAGGATTATGACGATGCCGCCGCCACGCTGGCGCAGGCGCAAGCCGATGTCGCCTCGGCCAAGGCCAGTGCCGAGACGGCGCGCATCAGCCTCGACCGGACCTCCATCACGGCACCGATCGCCGGGCGCATCGACAAGTCCACGCTGACGCCGGGCGCGCTGGTGACCGCGAACCAGGACACGGTGCTGACCACCATCCGTGCCCTCGATCCGATCAATGTCGACGTCACGCAGTCGAGCACCAACCTGCTCAATCTGCGGCAGGCGATCTCGGAAGGGCGGCTGAAGTTCAGCGGGCCCAATGTCAGCGTGAAGCTGAAGCTCGAGAACGGCACCATCTACACGCAGACCGGCAAGCTGGAATTCGCCGGCGCCAATGTCGACCAGACCACCGGCACCTTTGCGCTCAGGGCCGAGTTCCCCAATCCCGACCGCCTGCTTCTGCCCGGCATGTATGTGCGGGCACTGGTCGAGGAGGGCGTTGCCCAGAACAGTTTCCTGGTGCCGCAGCGTGCCGTCAGCCGCAACACCAAGGGCGAGGCCACGGCGATGGTCATCAACGCGCAGGGCAAGGTCGAGACGCGCGTGCTCGCCGTGCGCAACAGCGTCGGCAACAACTGGCTGGTGGATTCGGGTGTCGGCGACGGCGACCGCGTCATCGTCGAGGGCATGCAACTGGTGCGCCCCGGCGGCGATGCGACGGGTGTCGAAGTGACGATCGACGAGACGACCGGCGAGGTCAAGGACCGCGGGCAGAGCACTTCCGCCGCACCGGCCGCGTCCAATGCGGCGAAACCGGCGCCTGCCGCCGCGACCGGGAACTGAGCGATGTCACTATTCTTCATCAACCGGCCGATCTTCGCCTGGGTGATCGCCATCGTGATCATGCTGGGCGGCCTTCTGGCACTCACCACGCTGCCGATCTCGCAATATCCGCAGATTGCGCCGACGACAGTCAACATCAGCGCCACCTCGCCGGGGGCAGACGCGTATACGGTCGAGAATGCGGTGACAAAGGTTCTCGAGCAAGGGATGAC
>NZ_RZPW01000254.1:0-7870 GCF_003998455.1 Mesorhizobium sp. M7A.F.Ca.CA.001.08.2.1
GTGCTGACGCCGCCGCCGATGAAGGCGCGGCTGCTGTCGCTGCTGGGCTTTGCCGCACTGGTCGAACAACCGTTCACGCGCGACTTCGCCTCGCTGTCGGCGGAAGCGTTCGTGACGGATGTGCTGGAGACGAACCTCGGCATTACTCACGCCGTGACCGGGTTCGACTTCCATTTCGGCAAGGATCGTCAGGGCGGCCCGGCCTACCTGATGGCGGCCGGCGAGCGTCACGGCTTCGGCGTCACGCTCGTCGACGCCTTCCGGGACGAGGGCGCCGAGGTGGTGTCGTCCAGCCGCATCCGCGGATTGCTGGGCGAGGGTGAGGTGGCTGAAGCCGCCGGTCTGCTCGGCTACCGGTTCACCGTCGAAAGCGAGGTGGTCGGCGGACAGCAGCTTGGCCGCACCCTTGGCTTTCCAACCGCGAATATGAGGCTGTCGGCTGAAGCCGCACTCAAGGAGGGCATCTATGCCGTCCGCTTCCGCCGCGCCGACGGCACGCTTCACGACGGCGTCGCCAGCTTTGGCCGACGCCCGACAGTCGACGACAACGGCGCGCCGCTGCTGGAAACCTTTGTCTTCGATTTCTCCGGCGACCTCTATGGCGAGGTTTGTCAGGTTTCCTTCTTCGGTTTCCTGCGTCCGGAGGTGAAGTTCGAGGGGCTCGACGCGCTGGTCGCGCAGATGAAGCGCGATGAAGCCGAGGCACGCGCGCTGCTTGCCGGCGTCAGGCCGCTCTCCGACCTCGACGCTGCGATGGCATTTTAAGCTACTTCTTCAGTGCCAGGCCAACGGCGATGAAGGTCCAGCCCTGGAAGATCAGATCGATCGCCAGGAACAGACCGAGCACCCACAGGCTGTTGACCGGCCAGCCCATGGCGATGATCAGGCCCGCAAGCGCGGTGATGACACCGGCAGCGACGATCCAGCCCCAGCCGCGTTCCGGCCGATGGCTGTAGCCGACCCAGGCCCTGAGCACCCCTGACGCGACCAGCGCAATCGCCAGCAGGAATGTCAGCACCGCCGAGGCAAGCAACGGATTGCCGAAAGCGAAGAAGCCGGCAACGGCGTACAGCAGTCCGCTGAGCAGCCAGTAGAAGAAGCGGCTCCAGGTCTTGACGCCGAACGCGTGCACGATCTCGATGATGCCCGCCATCAGCATCAGCCATCCCACGACGTATACGGAAGCCACCGTGGCGACGAACAGGTTGGCGAAGGCAATGCCGCCGAAGATGAGCAGCAGCACACCGAGCGCGACAAACCATCCCCATTTTGTCCGTGTCTGTTCGATCGCGATTTTCAGGGCGTCGCCATGCAGGGTCATTGTCGCGGTCTCCATCGAGGGCTGCGGAATACTGCGGATGGAAGGTAATCCGGGCGCGGGCCAACGTCCAGTCGATGACCGGCAGCGGCATCGCGGCAAAGCGCGAGCGTATGTCTCGGGTTTAAATCAAATTTTACCAAACGGCCGTCAAAGCTGTCATCGGTAGTCATATGCGTTGTGTTAGTGGAGTGGCCATGAGTCCGGTCGGAAGAATCTCTCTGGTGTTGGCCGCTGCGGTGCTGGGCGGGGCGGGCGCCGCCAATGCGGGCGAGGGCAGCTGGCTGTCCGGCGACTGGTATCTGACCGTTGGCGCCACCGGCCTGGTCGCGCCCAATTTCGAGGGCGGCAGGAAATACATGCTGAGCGCCCAGCCCATCATCTCATTGGGCAAGGCTGGACCGGCGGCACGCTTTGTCTCGCGCAACGACAACATCTCGCTGGCGCTGGTCGACGATGGCGGTGTCCGCGCCGGCCTGACCGGCAAGTTCCTGTTTTCCCGCGACGATGACAACGCCGATGAGCTGAAGGGCCTGGATCCGGTGCGCTGGGGCGGCGAAGTCGGCGGCTTCTTCGAATTCTATCCGACGGACTGGCTGCGCGCCCGCGCCGAGCTGCGCCACGGCATTCGCGCCCACAACGGCTTTGTCGCCGACATCGCCGCCGATGCCTTCTACGACGTGACGCCGACCGTCAGGATTTCGGGAGGACCGCGTGTTTCCTTCGCCTCGGGCAACTATTTCGACGCCTATTATGGCGTCAACGCGCAGGAAGCGGTGGCCTCCGGCCTGAGCGAATACCATCCCGGTGGCGGGCTGAAATCGACCGGCCTTGGCGGCGCCATAACCTGGAAGGTGACCGAGCCGATGACCGCCAGCCTGTTTGGCGAATATTCGCGCCTGATGGGACCGGCGGCCGATTCCAGCCTGGTCAAGGAGCGTGGCGACCGCAACCAGTTCACGGTCGGCGTGTCGACCACCTACCGCTTCGATTTCACGATGTAGGTGAATCGAACGAGAGACGCTTTATTCCTGCCGTGGCTTCGGCTAAAAGCCCAGCCATGACCAGCTTTTCGCGCCTTTTCGCGATCGCGATACGAATTACAGGCCCGGTGTTCCGGGTGGCCTGAGCGCCGCCGGAGCCGCCGGGAGTTTCTGCGCGCCCCTCGCGCTTTTTTCATAACATGATAGTTCACGCCCGAGCTTGTACGCCCGCCGGGCAATGCACATGGCAGACCAATGACCGATACAACTGAAACGATCGACTATTCCAAGACGCTTTATTTGCCGCAGACGGACTTCCCGATGCGCGCCGGCTTGCCGGAGAAGGAGCCGCTGCTGGTCAAGCGCTGGCAGGACATGGATCTCTACCGCAAGCTGCGCGAGAGCGCTGCCGGCCGCACGAAATACGTGCTGCATGACGGCCCGCCCTACGCCAATGGCAACATCCATATCGGCCATGCGCTGAACAAGATCCTCAAGGACGTCATCACCCGCTCGTTCCAGATGCGCGGTTACGACTCGAACTATGTGCCCGGCTGGGACTGTCACGGCCTGCCGATCGAATGGAAGATCGAGGAGCAGTACCGCGCCAAGGGCAAGAACAAGGACGAGGTGCCGGTCAACGAGTTCCGCAAGGAATGCCGCGAATTCGCCGCGGGTTGGATCACGGTGCAGGGGGCCGAGTTCCAGCGCCTCGGCGTCATCGGCGACTTCAAGAACCCCTATACGACGATGGCTTTCCATGCCGAGTCGCGCATCGCCGGCGAGCTGTTGAAGTTCGCCATGTCGGGCCAGCTCTATCGCGGCTCCAAGCCGGTGATGTGGAGCGTGGTCGAGCGCACGGCGCTGGCCGAGGCCGAGATCGAGTACCACGACTATGAGAGCGACACGATCTGGGTGAAGTTTCCGGTCGCCAGCCTTGTCCGCCCCATTGACGATGGCCAGACCAAGCTGACGGAGGGCGCCCTCGATCTGCTGCAGGCCCACGTCGTCATCTGGACGACGACGCCGTGGACGATCCCAGGCAACCGCGCCGTCAACTATTCGCCGCGTATAAATTATGGCCTCTACGAGGTCACGGCAGCCGAGAACGCGTTCGGCCCGCAGCCGGGCGAAAAGCTGATCCTTGCCGACGCACTGGCCGAAGACTCCTCGGCCAAGGCCAAGGTCACCTTGAATCGTCTCCGCAGCGTCTCGGCGCAAGAGCTTGGAAGCCTTACGCTTTCACATCCGCTCAAGGGCTTGGGCGGCGGCTACGAATTTGCCGTTCCGATGCTCGCCGGTGACCATGTCACCGACGATGCCGGCACCGGCTTCGTCCACACCGCGCCCGGACACGGCCGCGAGGACTTTGACGCCTGGATGGACGCGGCGGTGGATCTGCGTGCACGCGGCATCGATCCCGCCATCCCGTTCACCGTCGACGATGGCGGCTTCTTCACCAAGGACGCGCCGGGTTTCGGACCGGACCGCGAGGGTGGGCCGGCGCGCGTCATCGACGACAACGGCAAGAAGGGCAACGCCAACCAGGCCGTCATCGACGAGCTGATCAAACGCAACGCGCTGTTCGCGCGTGGCCGGCTGAAGCACAGCTATCCGCATTCATGGCGGTCCAAAAAACCGATCATCTTCCGCAACACGCCGCAATGGTTCGTCTATATGGACAAGGACCTCGGCGACGGCTCGACGTTGCGCAGCCGGGCGCTCAAGGCCATCGACGACACCCGTTTCGTGCCCGCCGCCGGCCAGAACCGCATCCGCGCCATGATCGAGGAGCGCCCGGACTGGGTGCTGTCGCGTCAGCGCGCCTGGGGCGTGCCGATCGCCGTCTTCGCCGATGTCGACGGCAATGTGCTGAAGGACGAAGCGGTCAACCAGCGCATCATGGACGCCTTCGAGAAGGAGGGCGCCGACGCCTGGTTCGCCGCTGGCGCCAAGGAGCGTTTCCTTGGCAATCACGATGCCTCCAAATGGAAGCAGGTGATGGACATCCTCGACGTCTGGTTCGATTCGGGCTCGACGCATGTCTTCACGCTGGAGGATCGCCCTGACCTGAAATGGCCGGCCGACGTCTATCTCG
The DNA here is from genome assembly GCF_003998455.1 of Mesorhizobium sp. M7A.F.Ca.CA.001.08.2.1. Lineage (NCBI taxonomy): Bacteria > Pseudomonadati > Pseudomonadota > Alphaproteobacteria > Hyphomicrobiales > Phyllobacteriaceae > Mesorhizobium > Mesorhizobium sp. M7A.F.Ca.CA.001.08.2.1. The sequence continues at coordinate 4,400 of NZ_RZPW01000254.1, forward strand.
AAGGCTCCGACCAGCATCGCGGCTGGTTCCATTCCTCGCTGCTGGAAAGCTGCGGCACCAGGGGCAGGGCGCCTTACGATACTGTCGTCACCCATGGTTTCACCATGGATGAGGATGGCCGCAAGATGTCGAAGTCGCTCGGCAACACCGTGGTGCCGCAGGACGTCATCAAGCAGTCGGGCGCCGATATCCTGCGTCTGTGGGTGGTGACGACCGACTACTGGGAGGACCAGCGGCTCGGCAAGAACGTGCTGCAGACCAACATCGATGCCTACCGCAAGCTGCGCAACACCATCCGCTGGATGCTCGGCACGCTCGCCCATGACGATGGCGAAGAGGTGCCGTTGGAGAAGATGCCGGAGCTGGAGCGGCTGATGCTGCACCGGCTGGCCGAGCTCGATGAGGTCGTGCGCTCGGGCTACGACGCCTTCGAATTCAAGCGCATCACCCGCATGCTGCTCGATTTCATGGTGGTCGAGCTGTCGGCGTTCTATTTCGACATCCGCAAGGACGCGCTCTACTGCGACGCGCCGTCGAGCCTGAAGCGCAAGGCTTCGGTGCAGGTGGTGCGCCATCTCTTCGATTGCCTGGTGAAATGGCTGGCGCCGATGCTGCCCTTCACCATGGAGGAGGCCTGGCTCGATCGTCATCCCGACGCGGTCTCGGTGCATCTCGACCAGTTCCCGCAAATCCCGGCGGACTGGAAGAACGAGGCGTTGGCGGAAAAGTGGCGCCAGGTGCGGCAGGTGCGGCGCGTCGTTACCGGCGCGCTGGAGATCGCGCGCGCCCAGAAGGTGATCGGATCGTCGCTGGAAGCGGTGCCGGTCGTCACCATCAACGATGCAGCGCTCGAAGCGGCGATTTCAGATGTCGACATGGCCGAGATGGCGATCACCAGCGATCTGGTTATCGCGCATGGCGAGGCACCGGCTGGTGCCTTCGCGATCGACGACGTCAGGGGTGTCGCCGTGGTGGTCGAGAAGGCCGAGGATCGCGGCCTGTTAAAATGCGCACGCTCATGGCGCTACACCGCCGATGTCGGCCAGGATCCGGAATTCCCGGATGTTTCGGCCAGGGACGCGGCGGTGCTGCATGAATTGAAGGCGCTTGGCCGGCTTTGACAGGCCGGCCGGCCAGCTTGATCGGTGCACAAATGCCACGCCGGGCGGGTGAAAACCGCCCGCGCGTTGCCCTTAACGAGTGGTTGAGGTAAACACGCGAAACTCCGGAAGACAAATTGTCGCCGGATTTCCGTCGCAAGTGCTTGGACGATGGGGACCGGCCACGAGGCTGGTGGCAATCGAGAGGCTGTCTAGAGTGGGACTTTTTGGCATGACCGAGAGATATAATGCGCGCCTGGCGCTGCTGGCGCCGCTTGTCGCGTCGGGCCTCGCTTTGTCCGGCTGCATGGGCTCTCCGACCTACGGCACCGACAAGACCGCCGGCGAACAGCTGGCCGGCGATATTTCAGGCGCCTTTTCATTTGCGCCGAAGCGCAAGGAACAGATCGACTACAAGCCGCGTCCGACGCTTGTAAAGCCGGCGCCCGGCCAGAAGGAAGCGCTGCCGGCCCCGCAGGACAGCATCGAGACGGCGAGCGCCGAATGGCCCGAATCGCCCGAGCAGCGCCGCGCCCGCTTGCGGGCCGATGCCACCGCCCATCAGAACGACCCGGCCTATCAGTCGGAGATCGTCGACGACGTGCAAACCGATCCGGCCTCGGTGAAAAGGGCGATGGCGGAGTCAGGCTCGAGCCACCCGCCGGCATGGACACCGGCCGATTCCGACAAGGGCCGTGCCGCCGAGATCCAGCGTCGCCTCGCCGACAGCAAGCAGGGCGATCCGAACACCCGCAAATATCTGAGCGAGCCTCCAGTGCAGTATCGTGTCGCGGCCGGCACCGCGCCGCAGAACGAGCTTGGCGAGGACGAGTACAAGAAGGAACGCCGTCTCAAGAAAGAGGCGGAAGGCAAGAAGGGCAGCGGCTGGTTCGATTGGCTGTAAGAACACCGAATTGTGTCGCCGGGCGTAGCGCCCGCTTCAGCCGCGCCGCTCCCGAAAAAATCCTTTAAGCAGCAGGCCTGCTTCGGTCTCGCCCATGCCCGGATAGATGTCGGGCGCGTGGTGGCAGGTCGGCGAGGCGAAGAAGCGCACGCCATTGACCACAGCGCCGCCCTTGTCGTCGGCGGCGCCGAAATAAAGCCGGCGCAGCCGGGCGAAGGAAATGGCGCCGGCGCACATGGCGCAAGGCTCCAGCGTCACATAGAGATCGTGCCCGGTCAGCCGCTCTGCCGACAGTTTGCGGCAGGCTTCGCGGATGACCAGCATCTCGGCATGCGCGGTCGGGTCGGCAAGTTCGCGTGTGCGGTTGCCGGCGCTGGCGACAACACCAGCGCCGTTGGCGATGACGGCGCCGACCGGCACTTCGCCTCGCAAGGCGGCAGCTTCGGCCTCCTTCAGCGCCAGCGCCATGAAATCGGGCCGCTTCACGCGATTTCCACTCCGATTATCTCCTCGCCACCTGACGGTGATCCTGTTATGGAGCGCATGACCTCGAAAATCGGGACTCGGTTTTCGAAAATGATCATGCGCCACATCAAAAGTGCTACAGCGTTCGTTGCGCGCCCGAAAGGATGCGCCACGCTGTAGCAGCGCAAACGGATAAAGGCCACATGGACGACAACGACAAGAAATTCCGACCCAGGAAGGGTCCGGCCAAGAGTGGGCCGAAAGCCGCGGGACCGCGCAGCCGCGATGGCGCCGCGGGCAAGGGCGGCAAACCGTCCTTTGGCGCCAAGAAACCTTACGCACCGCGTGGCGACCGGCCGATGGCTGCCGATGGCGAGCGGCCGAAGCGCGATTTCAAGGGCGGCGACAAGCCTTTCAGCAAAGGCCCGCGTCCCGAAGGCAAGCCTTTTGAGAAACGCGAGGGGCCGCGCAAACCTTATGCACCGCGCGGCGATCGTCCAATGGCCGCCGAAGGCGAGCGCAAACCGTATGAAAAGCGCGAGGGCCCACGCAAGCCCTACGCACCACGCGGCGACCGCCCGGTGGCCGCCGAAGGCGAGCGCAAGCCCTATGAAAAGCGCGAAGGACCGCGCAAGCCCTACGCACCGCGCGGCGACCGCCCGGTGGCCGCTGAAGGCGAGCGCAAGCCCTACGAGAAGCGCGAAGGGCCACGCAAACCCTACGCACCGCGGGGCGACCGGCCGGCTGCGGCGGCAGCGGGCGGCGAAAAGCGCTTCGACCGTCCCAAGCGCGATTTCAGTGACCGCGCCCCGCGTGACGCCGGCGATCGCCCAAAGCGTGACTTCGCCGACCGCCCCAAGCGTGACTTCAGCGATCGCCCGAAGCGGGATTTCAACGATCGGCCGCAAGGGGCGTCAGGCGGCAGCTTCAAGCCACGCCCGCGTCCCGCCGAGGCTGCGGAAGAGGCAGGCGAGCGCATCGCCAAGCGGCTGGCCCGCGCCG
>NZ_RZPW01000255.1:0-7866 GCF_003998455.1 Mesorhizobium sp. M7A.F.Ca.CA.001.08.2.1
GTGCGTCGTGGTCGTCACGACATGGGCATGCGGCAGCGGCGACGGATGCACGCCGCCGGCGACCAGCCCGGCGATGTGCGCCATGTCGACCATCAGATAGGCGCCGACCGCGTCGGCGATCTCGCGAAAACGCTTCCAGTCCCAGACGCGGGAATAGGCGGTGCCGCCGGCCAGGATCAGCTTCGGCTTGGTTTCATGCGCGGTCTTCTCGATGGCATCCATGTCGAGCAGATGGTCGTCCTGGCGCACGCCATAGGAGACGACCTTGAACCATTTACCGCTCATGTTGACCGGCGAACCGTGGGTCAGATGGCCGCCGGAATTGAGGTCGAGGCCCATGAACGTGTCGCCCGGCTGCAAGAGCGCCAGGAAGACGGCCTGGTTCATCTGGCTGCCGGAATTCGGCTGGACATTGGCGAAGTTGCAGCCGAACAGCTTCTTGGCGCGCTCGATGGCCAGTTCCTCGGCCACGTCGACAAACTGGCAGCCGCCGTAGTAGCGCTTGCCCGGATAGCCCTCGGCATATTTGTTGGTCATGATCGAGCCCTGCGCCTCAAGCACCGCGCGGGAAACAATGTTTTCCGAGGCGATCAGCTCGATCTCGTGGCGCTGGCGGCCGAGTTCGTTGCGGATGGCGCCGAAAATCTCTGGATCGGCGTCGGCCAGCGTGGTTTCGAAGAAGGATTCGAATTTGTTCGACACTGCCGCTGCTGTTGCCATAGCCTGGAATCCTCGGGGTTCGGGGGCAATTTTGTTTATGCATGTCGTTGCCCAAACCGCTGTACACTTTTGGGCAACCTGCACGCGGCGCCATTAACACAGTTGTTTTCGCCCCGCCACGTTTGCCACGCGAAATTTGCTGGCCGGATTGCGCCAGCCAGGCCCGCGCGTCGTTATTTCCTCGCCTTCCGGCCCCTCAGCAATGCCTCGGTGAGCGTGATCTCGGTAAACAGCGCCTGCGACGTATGGTCGTTGATCTCGCCGCTGCGAAACATGGCGCGCACGGCTTCGCGCTCGGCTTCGATGCCCGCAAATCTCAATTCGAGCTCCAGCCTTCCGGCTTCACGCGCCTCGGCGCGGGCCTCATCGGCTTCGTCCGAGGCGGCGATGCGGCGCCGGTACCCGGCGACGATGCTGTCGGCGGCGGCAAGCCTGGCGCCGGGCACCTCGCCTCCCTCATCATCTGCGGCTCCGGCGATGCTCTCGATGCGCGCGATTGCCGCCTTGGCGGCGCCGACACGCGCCAGCCGCTCCTCGGCGGCGCCGGCATCCTCACCCGGCTCGACCAGCCCCCTGGCGATCGTCGGCAGAGCGAGACTGGCGAAGACCAGCGAACAGATGATGACGCCGGCGGCCAGGAAAATGACCAGATCGCGTGCCGGGAACGGCGAGCCGTCCGGCATGGCGAGCGGCAGCGACAATATGCCGGCCAGCGTGATGGCGCCGCGCACGCCGGCCACCGAACCGGCGAGCCGCACGCGCAACCCGAACGGCTCCACCTTGCGCTTGCCCAGACGTGCGGCGATGCCGGCTGCGAGATCGCCTACCCATATCCACAGGAAGCGCAACGCGATCAGGCACAGCGTCAGCGCCACGACGGTCGCGATCGGCTGGATGATCGGGTGCAGGCTCATGAGTTCCGGCGGCACATGGCGGATGATGTCGGGAAGCTGCAGGCCGAGCACGATGAAGAGAGCACCGTTGAAAACGAAGGAAAGCGTCGTCCACAGCGACATCGTCTGCATGCGGGCCGAGACGCCGAGGAAGCGAAACACGCCGGAGCCGCCGGTGAGCAGGCCGGCGGTAACAGCCGCCAGAATACCGGACGCTCCGACATGCTCGGCGCCGAGATAGGCGATGAAGGGCAGCAGAACCATCACCAGCACCTGCGCTTCGGCCGGCACGCCGCCGATCCGGTTGAGCAATTGCAGCAGCTTGGCGGCAACGAACAGCGCCGCGACGCCGATCAGGATGCCGATCGCCACGGCATAGAGAAAACTGAACGAAGCCGCGGCAAGGGAAAAGCTGCCGGTCAGCACTGCTGCGACGGCGAAGCGGAACATGACGAGGCCTGAAGCGTCGTTGAGCAGCGACTCGCCTTCGAGAATGTGCATCAGCCGCGCCGGGACAACATTCCTGTCGACGATCGAGGACACGGCCACCGCGTCGGTCGGCGACAGCACCGCGGCAAGCGCAAAAGCGACCACCAGAGGGATGCTCGGCACTAGCCAATGCAAGGCGTAGCCGAAGCCGACGATGGTGAAGAAGACCAGCCCTATGGCCAGATCCAGGATCGGTCCGCGCAGCGCCATCAGTTCACGCTTCGGTGCGCCATAGGCATCGCCGAACAGCAGCGGCGGAATGAACACCAGCAGGAACAGTTCCGGATTGATCTCGACATGGATGCCGCGCACCGGCCAGGCGAGCGCGGCACCGATCGCAATCTGCAGCACCGGCAACGGCACCCGCACCAGGCGAACCAGCGCGCCGGAAAGCGCCACGAAGACGAGCACGACCAGAATGAAGACAGCGACTTCCATGGTCCGGTTCCAGGCTTTCCCGCCGACCATGCGCAAAGCCGGCCGATCCGTCCAGCCGCCCTCCCGTGAAAAACGCCGCGGCACCCAATCAATGAAAAAAGGCCGCCCTGAGAGGCGGCCTTTTTAAATAGAAATCAAATATTTAAAGCGCGGACGTGATCTGCAGCTCGTTGTTGCCATCAAGCGCGTAGACGTCGTCGCGGAACTGCACCACGCCCGGACCGGTCGACCAGGCCGAGAGATAGAGGAAGTGGACCGGCACCGGATTGGTGACCTGGATCGGCGTGTTTTCACCGGTCTTGATCGCCGCCTCGAAATGCTGGCGGTCCCAGCCGGGCGTGTCGCGCAGGATCCAGGTGACGAGGTCGCGCACATTCTGCACGCGCACGCAGCCCGAGGAATCGAAACGCAACATCTTGCCGAACAGGCTCTGCTGCGGCGTGTCGTGCATGTAGACGCCATCAGGGCTCGGGAAATTGATCTTCACCGAAGCCATGGCGTTTTCCGAGCCGGGATCCTGACGGAACCGGTACTTGGCGGCGTCGTCGGTCGACCAGTCGACATTCATCGGATCGACTTCGCTGCCATCGGGCGCGAACAGGCGGATGTGGCTGTTCTTGAGATAATCGGGATTTTTCCGCATCAGCGGAATGATGTCCTTGCGCACGATCGAGACCGGCGCGTTCCAGTATGGATTGACGATGATCTCGGTGATCTTGGAATTGACGATCGGCGTCTGGCGATCGATCTTGCCGACGATCGCGGTGTGGCGAAGCACGACGCGGTCGTTCTCGACCGCTTCGACCTGGGCTGCCGGAATGTCGACCAGCACGTAGCGGCTGCCCAGCGTGCCGGCCTTCTCGCGCAGCCGCTGCAGATTGGTCTGCAACTGGCCAAGCCGGATCTGCGCCGAAACGTTCATCGCCGCATAGGTGTATTTGCCCATCGAGCCATCAGCCGGCAGGCCGTGACGCAGTTGGAAGCGCTTGACTGCCGAGTCGACATAGGAATCGAAAGCCGTCGAAATGCCGGCGCTCTGCGACAGGTCGCCGGAAACCATCAGCCGCTTGCGCAACGGCACCACATCGGGATCATCGACGCCAAGCTGCAGCTTCTTGGTCGCGGGAACCTCGACCCAGCCACCCTGCCCGACAATGTTCTGGTATTGCCCGACCGCCTGTTCCGTGAAGGCAACGGTCTGCGGGCTGAAGATCGGCAGCGTCGAAGCCACCTTGCCACCCTCGCTGGCGCGGGCGTCGAACTGGTCGTCCCAATTGCCGCGCGCCGAGGATTTCAGGATATCACCGATCACATCCTGCGCATTGGCGCCGCCGGCGACCACCGCGGCTGCGAGCGCGGAGGCTCCGGACAGGAAAAAACGACGGCTGGTTTTCATGGACGTTCCAGACATTGGTAGCAGTTCGATCACTTGCTGCGTTGATCACCGGGCGATCTCGCCCGCACTGTAAAATTGGCAATCTTAACAATTAGCCAACCATGGTCCGTATCAGCTTGGTGTGACAATGCACAGGCGCGATACGGGCTGCGGGTGAACGCATGGCCTTCACCACAGCATCACTGCCATTCTCGGTTCCATTGGAATATGGCGGCAACGTGGCCTTGCGGCCAAATCCGACCGGCCAGCATTCCGAAAAGAACGGACCGTGCTTTTTGGGTATCGATCGGCGATCGACCACGCGGTGCAATGACCAGCCAAATCAAAGAAAGGCCGATGCCTCTCGGCACCGGCCCTGACTGAAGGTCGATATTTCGGCCGCGCTTCTGTGGCGCGGGCCGGATCCGATGCGGCGGATGTCTTACATCCTTACATCCGGTAGGCGATGGTGTCGTTCCAGAAGCGGTCGAGCCGCTGCAAAGCGCGGTTCATCTGCTTGAACTCATCGGTGTTGATGCCGCCGACCTGTTCGATCGAGCCGACATGACGCTCATAGAGGCCGGCGACGACCTCGGCCACCTCATTGCCCTTCGGCGTCAGCGAGACACGGACCGAACGGCGGTCGATGCGCGAGCGCTGATGGTTGATGAAGCCGAGATCGACCAGCTTCTTCAGATTGTAGGAGACGTTCGAGCCGAGATAGTAGCCACGCGAGCGCAGCTCGCCCGCGGTCAGTTCGGAATTGCCGATGTTGAACAGCAGCAGTGCCTGGATGGCATTGATGTCGGAACGGCCGTTGCGGTCGAATTCGTCTTTGATCACATCAAGCAGGCGGCGGTGCAGCCGTTCAACAAGCTGCAGCGATTCCATGTACAGGGAACGGATAGCCTCACGGCGATCGTCGGATACGTTGGCGGTCTTCGCCGCCGGACGCGAATTGATCATTGTCTTTGCCTCTCGTTTGTCGCCCTGGTGATTTTTTGTTTTTCACCTTGATCGCGACACTATCGAATACTCATAAAATTCGACTTAAACGCTAGGGCTAACAAGAGCTTACCGGTAAGAGGTTTCGGAAGAGGCTTAACGAACGGTCACCCGAGCAAGGATAATTAACCTAAAGATTTCGGCAACGATTGCAGGGCTCATTCGAGGCGACAGCCGGGCCGCCAATGGGTTCAACGGCTTAGTGGCGGACCGGGCGCTTCTGCAGGTAGATGACGACGCGAAAGACGACGTAGAGCACCGCCACCGCCGCATGCGAGACGACAATCAGCAAGCGGTGGCCGAACAACTCGGGAAAGCCGGCGTACATGACCGTCTCGGTCACCGCGCAAATGAACCATATCACCGGGCCCCAGGACGCCAGCATCCACAGGCCGGCAGCGGCAAAGGGAAAGAACACGGCGAGCACCACCGCCGCGACCTGCCAGTGCACGGGCATCAGGTCGAAACGCCACAGTGTGCCCGGATAAAAGCCGATCAGCTTGATCCAGTAGAGAATGCCGAACAGCAGGCAGTAGCCCGATATGACGCGCTGGAACCAGGCGAAGATCACCTCCACCCCCGAGGGCTGCAGAACGATGCGCCTTGAGGTCACCTCGCTCATATCAGGAGTTCCCGTTCGCCGAGCGGAGCGAAATAGGCGTCGACATCCGCTTCGCTGACCGCTGCGAGGCTTGCCGGCCGCCATTGCGGCTTCGAGCCCTTGTCGATGATGGCAGCGCGGATGCCTTCGTAGAAATCATGGCCGGCGAGCATCCGGTTGAGGATGCGGAACTCCATCTTCATGCAGGCTTCCATGGACAGCGTCAGTCCGGCGCTGATCTGCCGCCAGGCGACGCGCAGGCTGGTCGGCGAGCGGGTGCGGATCGTCGCCAGCGTCTTTGCCGCGAACTCATCGGCGGCGGCCGCACGCTCGAGGCTGTCGATGACGCGGTTCAGGGACGGTTGCGAAAAATGACGGACAATCGCCTCCAGCGTCGGCCTGTCGGTTTCTCGCCTTGCCTGCACGAAGAAGCCGCGCAGCACCGATTCCGGATCGCCGGTCAACGCCAGCCGGTCGAGGAAGCCAGCCTGGTCCTCGGCCTTGATGGTATGGGTGGCCAGCCCAGACCACAGCGCATCGCCATATCGAATGCGATTGCCGGTCAGCGCCAGATACATGCCGAAGGAGCCGCCGAGATCGGGCAGCAGGTGGCTGGCGCCAACATCCGGAAAGAAGCCGATGCCGACTTCCGGCATGGCAAACTGGGCATTCTCGGTCATCACCCGGTGCGAGCCGTGGAAGGAGATGCCGACGCCGCCACCCATGACGATACCGTCGATCAGGGCGACATAGGGCTTCTTGTAGCTGTTGATGCGGGCGTTGAGCCGGTATTCGTCGGCGAAGAACTCGACCGGCGGTTTTCCCGCCCGACCTGTCTCATAGACATGCAGGATATCGCCGCCGGCCGAAAAGGCCCTGCCCTCTGCCTTGACGACGATGACGTCGATGCCCTGGTCGGCCTCCCAGGCGGAAAGAGCGGCGTCGAGCGCCCCGATCATGCGGTGCGTCAAGGCATTGAGGGCCTGCGGCCGCGTCAAGGTGACGACGCCGGCCCGGCCCAGATGTTCGAAGCGGATCTCGTCGCCTCCGCCAAAATCCATCGTGAAAGAATCCCTCTCCCGGCCGCCGGGACTGAAGTGCTAAAGCGTGGCGCATGGGTGCGTCAATGGCGAGGACACCGGTGCAAGCTCTGGCCCGGACCAGGAGCCAGTGCTAAAAATGGAGCTGCAATACGGAAAACTGGGTAGAGTTCATTGCAGCGTACCTGGTGGGTCTTCGAACGGGACGATTGTTTATGACTCGATTTTCGCACCTTGCGCCGGTGGCAATCGGGCTGAGCCTCTGCTTGGCTGTTCTCCCGGTCATGGCGGGGACTTTGGAAGACCTCTACAGCTCGCAGACCATCGTCAACGGCAAGTACGAGAAGAACCGCCAGTCCGGCTTCAAGCGCTGCCTCGACGCGGTTCTGGTGCGGGTTTCCGGCGATCAGCGCCTGCCGGCGAAACCTGAAATGACGGCATTGCGCGACAAAGCCGGCACCTTCGTCGCCAGTTTCCAGTATCGCGACCGCATGGAAGGCATTCCCAACCATGACGACCAGGGCACGTACGATCGGCCTCATAATCTCTACTGCCAGTACAAGCCTGCTGACATCGACCCGGTGTTGGCTTCGCTCGGCAGCAGGCCGTGGCTGACCGGGCGGCCACGGCTGGCGGTGTTTTTGGCGACCGAGCGCGGAACAACGCATTACGCGCTCGATGCCGAGGACGACCGTGGCATGCTGATGCGCGAATCGTTCGGCAATGCCGCCGTACCGCTGGCCATGCAGGTGACTTTTCCCACGGTGGCGCAGCTGTCGCAGGCCGGATTGGACGATCAGGCGCTTCGCAATGCCGAGATGACGAAGCTCGACACACTGGCGAAGAAGGCCGGCGCCGACCAGGCGCTTTACGGCAGTCTCGTCTGGAGCGACAAGGAACTGGGCTGGATCGCCGACTGGCGGCTGGCCATGGCCGGCAAGACCTACATCTGGCAGGTGCGCGGTGTCGGCTTCGACGAGGCTTTCCGTGTCGCCATCAGGGGCGCGGCACAGATTCTGTCAGGCAATGGGCAACCCGAATAGGCCTCGACCCGGTCGCTGGCACAATCGTGCCGCATTGGTCAGCGGCGGGAGCTCGTGGTAAAAGCCTGCCCGAACGAGAGTACTGGCGATGAACAAATTCACCCCCGCAAAGCCCGCCGGAGCGCGCGGCGTCGACGAGATCACCGGCAGCCGCCGTCTGCGCCGCATGCGCAAGGCCGACTGGTCGCGCCGTCTGGTGCAGGAGAACCGGCTCACGGTCGACGATTTGATCTGGCCGATCTTCGTCGTCGAGGGCAAGGGT
>NZ_RZPW01000256.1:0-7861 GCF_003998455.1 Mesorhizobium sp. M7A.F.Ca.CA.001.08.2.1
CTACCGGCAGGTGCTGGCGCGTCAGCCCAAGCACGCGGCCGCGGCGCATTTCCTGGGACTGCTGCTTCACCAGACCGGGCGCAGCGAAGAAGGGCTGGATCTCATCGAACGGTCGGTGAGCCTGCAGCCGACGAATCCCGATTTCCTCAACAATTTCGGTACGGTGATGCGCGACCTCGGCCGCCCTGCTGCGGCCATCGATTTCTTCCGCGGCGCAGTGGATCTGCGGCCGGACCAACTCGCGGCGCGCGACAATCTCGGCTCATCGCTGAAACAGGTCGGCCAGTTCGAAGAGGCCGAAGAGATTTATCGCGGCACGGTTGCACGCAACCCATTTCATGTGCGCGCCCGCATCGGGCTTGCCGAAACCCTGCAGGAAGCCGGGCGGCTGGATGAGGCGCTGGCTGCCTTCCGCGAAGCGCTGGCGATCCGACCCAAGGATGCCGACCTGCTGCACGGGCTCGGCGTCGGGTTGATGGAAAAGGGCAAGCTCGACGAGGCGGCCGACCTGTTCCGGCAGGCGTTGGCGATCAACCCCGCCATGGCCACAGCCTGGCTGATGCTGACGCAGGTCAAGCGCCAGAAGGAGCGCGACAGCGAGCTTGGGGGCATGGAAGCCCAGCATGCCAAGGCGCCGCAGGACAGCCTGGCGCGCATGCAGCTGTCCTTCGGACTCGGCAAGGCGAATGACGATCTCAAGGATTATGGCCGGGCCTTCGACTATTTCGCCGAGGGCAATGCGATCCGCCGCAAAGGCATCGACTACGACCAGGCCAGGACGCGGGCCGAGTTCGAGGCGATGAAGGCCACCTTCGATGCCGGCTTCTTCGAGAAGCACAGGCCCAGCTCAATCAGCGACGACACGCCGATCTTCATTGTCGGCATGCCGCGTTCGGGCACGACGCTGGTCGAGCAGATCATTGCCAGCCATCCGCAGGTCTATGGCGCAGGCGAGCTCAGCATTTTGAAGAAGGCGGTCGGCAGGCAGTTCCCGGCGACTATGCCGGGTGGCTTCCCATGGGGCGTATCGGATACGGGCGATTCGGATTTTGCCGAGGCAGGCCAAGCCTATCTCGACATGCTCCATGCCCGCTATCCGAACATGCGCCACGTCACCGACAAAATGCCGGGCAACTTCCTGCTTGTCGGCTTCATCCACATGATGATGCCGAAGGCCAGGATCATCCACTGCGCGCGCGATGCGGCGGCCACCTGCCTGTCGATCTACAAGGTGCATTTCCGCGGTGACAGCCATCGCTATGGCTACGATCTCGGCGAGCTCGCCGACTTCCACAATCTCTACACCGACATCATGAAGCATTGGCACACGGTGCTGCCAGGCGTCGTGCACGATGTACGCTACGAGGATTTTGTCGCCGACCAGGAAGGCCAGACGCGGGCATTGATCGCCCATCTCGGCCTGCCCTGGGACGACGCGGCACTATCGTTCCACGAGACCGACCGACCGGTGCGCACGGCTTCAGCCGCACAGGTGCGCCAGCCGATGTATCAGGGGTCGGTCGATCTATGGAAGCGCTATGGTGACCGGCTGAAGCCGCTTCTGGACAGGCTGGATTAGCGCAACGCTCCTGCTTCGTCCTAGGATGACGAAGCTGAGGGGCTTCTGCCAATCTGCTACCGGCTGCTCAAAGCTCTATGAATGGCTTGAAGCCACCGAAGATCATGCGCTTCCCGTCGAACGGCATGTCCGCCCAATCGGCCTTCAGGCGCGGATCTGCCATCACTTTGGCCATGACGGCATCGCGGCTCTCCCGCGACTCATAGACGGCCCAGGCGAAGACGACGATCTCGTCGTCCTTGGCCTGCACGGCGCGCGGGAACGAAGTGACCTCGCCATAGGGCACGTCGTCGCCGATGCATTCGACATAGCCGAGCGCGCCGTGTTCCATCCATATAGGGCCTGCGAGGTTGGCCAGCCTCTTGTAGTCATCGAGATTTGCCTTGGGCACGGCAAGCACGAAGCCATCGACATAGGACATTGTGGGTCTCCTCCTGGAAGTTCACAATCCCTCACCGACGCCAGCCGGTGAGGGACTTCGCCATTGGCGATAGATCAGGCTTTCTTGACCGGCGCGTTCATCGCCCATTCGACGCCGAACGGGTCGCGCATATTGCCCCACTGGTCACCCCAGAACATGATCTGGAGCGGCACGGCGACTTCGCAGCCGGCATCGACGGCGCGCTTCCACCAGGCTTCGATGTCGTCGCTGCCGAGGTGAAGCTGCATGGTGTAACCCTGCGGCTTGACGGCAGGCATGCCGTTTTCGGGATAGAAGTCGGAGAGCATCAGCGTCGAGCCGTTGATGTGGAGGTGGATGTGCATGGTGCGGCCTTTTTCGTCCGCCGGATAGGCAAAGACCTGCTCGGCACCAAAGGCCTTCTTGTAGAATTCGGCAGCCTTGAAGGCGCCATCCAGCTGCAGATAGGGGGTCAATCCGCCGAGCACTTTGGCCGCGGGCTGAACGGGGGTCTGATCGGTCATCTGTTGTTCCTCTTTGCGTTTGGCCTTGCGAGCCAAAGGACGGATGAGGTGCCGGCGTTCCTACATGGCCGGCAGATTTTTTTGGCCGACCGGCCCTGGACAGTCCACGCAGCCGCAGTTGGACGAGAGGCGTGAAACGAACTTGCGTCGACCGCGCCCAATCAGAGCGCAATTCTCTCGGCTCGCAGGCTAGAACAGATGGATCAGGCGAACGCCTCTTCAAATCCTGGGACGACAATGATCCTCTACTATCAGACCCACTCACCCTTCGCGCGCAAGGCGCTCGTCTTCGCCCACGAGGTTGGCATTGCCGATCGGCTGGAGGTCATTCATCACGAGACCAGTCCGACCTTGCGCAATGCCCGCGTCTACGCCGAAAACCCGCTCGGCAAAGTGCCGGTGCTGTTGCGGCCCGACGCGTCGCCGATCTTCGATTCCGATGTCATCTGCGCCTATCTCGACACGCTGCATGACGGTCGCAAGCTGCTGCCGCAGGACGGCGAGGCGCGCTGGCAGGCATTGCGGTTGCAGGCGGTCGCCCAGGGCCTGGCGCAGACGGGTATAGCCTTGCGCTGGGAGACGGAAAGGAGACCCGAAAAGTTGCGCTATGGTGCTCTCGCCGACGGATACCGGGAAAAGATCGAGGCGAGCTACGACTGGATCGAGAGCACGCTGGACGACGAGGCGCCGCTCCATATCGGCCACATCGCCTTGGCCACCACGCTGTCCTGGATGGCGTTCCGTCACCTTCCGCCTTTTCGCTCACGGGCACTGCTGACGCGCTGGTTCGAGGCTTTCGAAAAACGCGTATCGATGCAGGCGACGCCGCTTTCGGGCGATACGCATGACTGACTGGCGCCCCGCGAGGTCAGGGGCGGCGGCCGTTTTGCGCATCGAAGACGTCCGGAAACCCGATATCCTTGCGCAGCGAGGCAGGCAGTGAACGCAGGACGCGTTCGCTGCGGTGACGAGCGCGCGCTGCCGCATACCGGGTTGCGATGCGACCGATGGACGAAAGAACCGACATGATAATTCTCCCTGGGTTGGGCCGGCATCATCGTGTCGGCATCCCAAGGACGCGACGGGCTGAGGCTATCCGACAGACCGTCGAGATTTTTTATCGCTAGCTCCGTAGCCTGCTTGAAGCGGGTTGTTGCTAACGCGATTACTTCAGGCCGCGGTTTGTAGACGTTCGATTGTTTCAAGATCGGCCTTCTTCGCCTCTCCCTCTACGGCGAGGTCGTAGCTCGCCTGCATATTCATCCAGAACTGCGGCGTGGTTCCGAAGAACTTCGCAAGGCGCAAAGCGGTGTCGGGCGTTACCGGTGTCGTCTCGCTGGCCAGGCGCTCGATGCGTGTGCGGGGCACATGCAGCTTTTTGGCCAGCGTGTAAGGCTTCAGATTGAGCGGCACGAGATATTCCTCACGGAGAATTTCTCCGGGATGGACAGGTGGGTTGATGTTCAGCATTTTGAACCCTCTTCAATGATAGTCGGTGATTTCAACATCCTCCGCTTGCCCTTCCACCCACCGAAAGCAGACGCGGAATTGATCGTTGATGCGGATCGAATGCTGGCCCGCACGGTTACCTTTCAGCGGCTCAAGCCTGTTGCCGGGAGGCGTCTTCAGATCCGACAGTTCGGCGGCGTTGTCGATCATGAACAGCTTCCGCTGGGCTGAGCGGACAAAGGTCCGATGGGAAGCCCTTCGGAGCCTTGCCGTTCGAAACGGCTTCGCTGGTCTTGTCTTTGAAGGAGCGTATCATCTTGCCGACCCGAGTGGCGTACCATGGCATGATACGCTTCGGAAGTCAAGAAGACGTCTCGTAGCATGATACGAAACTCCGGCCTGCGCTCGACAGGCCGGAACTTCATCGGCAGTTTTGTTCACCGATTAGCCAGCGCCCTCCGCCACCGAGCGGAAGAAATCCTCTGGGTCTTCGACTTCGGTCAGCCGCCGTTTCTCGATCAGCCAGAAGCGGTTGCCGATGGCGCGGATGAAGGAGCGGTCGTGCGAGGCGAGCACACAGCTTGCCTGATGTGCCAGCAGTTCCGCTTCCAGGGCTTCCTGGCCGTCGATGTCGAGATGGTTGGTCGGCTCGTCCAGCAGATAGAAGTTGGGATTGGCGAGCCTCAGCGCCAGCATCATCAGCCGCGCCTTCTGGCCGCCGGACAGCGCACCGATCTTTTTCTCCTGCATCTCGATGACCACGCCGGCGCCTGCCAGCAGCGAGCGGGCACGCTGCTCGCCGACATCGTAGCGGCGCGAGACCAGCATCAGCGGCGTGTCGTCGCCGCTGATGCCCGACAGCGCCTGGTCGCTGTAGCCTAGCACCGTCGACGGCGTCACCTTCACATTCGGCACCGTGTCCGGTTCGACAATGGCATTGCGGATCAGGGTGACGAAGCGCGACTTGCCGACGCCGTTGCGGCCGAGCAGCACGATGCGGTCGCCCTGGCAGATATGGCGCTTGCCGGTTCGAAACAGCGGGGTGCCGTCGGGTGTTTCCACAGCCGCGTCGTCGAGCGTGATCAGCACCTTGGCGTGGGTGCCGCGATTGGCCAGTTTTATGGCACCCGCCGACTTTTCGCGGTGCGCCGGTGCGGCCGCTTCTTCCAGTTTTTCGGCCCGCAGGTTGAGCTGCTTGGTCTTCACCGTCAAAAGGTCGCTGCCCGAATTGATGCCGATGTTGTTGAGCTTGGCCGCCTGCCGGCGCAATTGCTGCGCCACCTTCATGTCGCGCTGGAACTTGCGCTCGGTCGAAGCATCGACCTCGTCGAGCGCCTGCCTGGCGCGGGAGTAGGGCAGGGCAAACACCGGCGACTGTTCCGGGCGCAGGAATAGGGTCCGGTTGGTGGTGGCGTCGAGGAAGGCGCGGTCGTGGCTGGCGATGACGACGGGCACCTCGCGCGGCAGCGTGTTCAACCAGGTTTCGAGCTGGCTGATGCGGACAAGGTCGAGATGGTTGGTCGGCTCGTCGAGCAACAGCACGTCCGGATCGGTGACCCAGACGCGTGCGATTAGCGCAAGCCTCTGCCAGCCGCCACTCAGCGCCCGCATTGGCCGCTCGCGCATCGGCTCGGGCACGTCGAGTGAATCCAGAACCACGTCGACACGCCACATCTCGCTTTCGGCCTGCTCGGACGGCAAGGCATCCGCCACCACCTGCCGGAACGTACGGGTGAGAAGGGCCTGGGCAACCGACTGTTCGACATGACCGACGCGCAGGCCGCGCGTGCGGGTGATGTCACCGGAGGTCGGCTCAATCCCGCCGGTCAGACATTTCAGCAAAGTCGACTTGCCGCGGCCATTGGCGGCGACAATGCCGAGCCGGTCGCCGGTGCCGATGGTGAGGTCGAGATTGGCAAACAGCGACGCACTCATGGTGACGCCGAGGGATTTGAGGCTGATCAGGGCCATTTTGATTTCTCTGGTCTTGCCGGAGACTACTCCGGTCCACTTTGACGGTGCGCTTTCCGGCCATCAGGCTCGGCATTACGCACCACGAAGGGCAGACCAAAAAATCGAAGCGGGAAAAACCCGGACCGTCCCTGGTCAGCCCTGCAAGCAAGCTCGCAGGGCAGAAATCGGGCCACGCTGACGATGGTGACGATGAAACGTAAACACGTGAGCCCTCCTTTCGAGACGTTCGAGTGTGGGGAGCGATTACACCAAAGGCGGGGCTGGTGGCAAGTGCGTCGGCGGAATGCGGCGGCGGCGGAGCGCTTCCCTTCCCCTTCTGGGAGAAGGGGAAGGCGCTACTTTCCCGGCCTACCCGTCTTGCCGGGCCGGCGCTTTTCCCGACGGGCGTCGGCGGGGTCTTCGTAGGAGCCAATGCCTGTTCGCTGGCGAACAACTGGCTTGGCGGATTCGTCCCCCACGAGGGGGGAGATTGGCTGCGGCTTGGCCGGCACTTTTCCTTCGATCGGTTTTTCCGTCCGCCGCACCGTCATCTCGTCCAGCGAGTTCTTCTTGAACAGCGGCTTTGTGGCGTCCCCGGGAATGCCGAAATCGGAACCATGTGCCTCGGATGCCGACTGTTTCTTGAACAGCGAGCGCGACACCGCGCCGGCCGGCGTCGGCATGTCGGTACCTGGACCCATGTCGTCGATCGAGGGTTTCGAAAACAGCGGCTTTTTCACCGGCACAGTGCCATCGGCGCCCATCTCGTCGAGATCAGGCTTGCGGAAGAGGTTGGGCCGGGCAGCCTTGGCTGCCTCTTCGGCGGCACGCGCTGCGTCGAGCTTGCGAAAACGCTCCTGTTCCTCTGCTGTACGATGTTTGGCCACGCCCTTGTTGTGCTTGCCCTTTTCGCGGCCGGAGGCCGGGCTTTCCATGTCGGCGTATTTGGCCAGCGGGTCTTCGGAGATGGACAGTTCCATCTCACGCAGGCGCTTGATTTCGTCGCGGATGCGGGCCGCCTTTTCGAAGTCGAGATTGGCCGCGGCATCGCGCATCTGCTTTTCCATCGCGTCGAGATGGGCCTTGAGGTTGTTGCCCATCATGGCGCCGGCACCGTCGGTGAACTGCGAGATATCGGCGCGGACGTGGTCCTTCTCGTAGACCGAATCGAGAATGTCGGAGATGCGCGACTTAACCGATTCCGGTGTGATGCCGTTGGCCGCGTTCCACTCCATCTGCTTTTCGCGGCGACGGTTGGTTTCGGCCATCGCCCGTTCCATCGAGCCGGTCACCTGGTCGGCATAGAGGATGACCTTGCCGTCGACGTTTCTGGCGGCGCGCCCGATGGTCTGGATCAGCGAGGTTTCCGATCGCAGGAAACCTTCCTTGTCGGCGTCGAGAATGGCGACGAAGCCGCATTCGGGAATGTCGAGGCCTTCGCGCAGAAGATTGATCCCGACCAGCACGTCGAAGGCGCCGAGGCGCAGATCGCGCAGGATCTCGATGCGCTCCAGCGTATCGATGTCGGAGTGCATGTAGCGGACGCGGATGCCCTGTTCATGCAGATACTCGGTCAAATCCTCGGCCATGCGCTTGGTCAGCACGGTGACCAAGGTGCGGTAGCCGGCCTTGGTGGTATCGCGAATCTCGCCGACGACATCGTCGACCTGGCTCTTGGCCGGGCGGACCTCGACCGGCGGATCGATCAGGCCGGTCGGACGGATGACCTGCTCGGCGAAGACGCCGCCGGCCTGTTCCATCTCCCAGGCGCCAGGGGTCGCCGAGACCGCGACCGAAAGCGGACGCATGGCATCCCACTCCTCGAAGCGCAGCGGCCGGTTGTCCATGCAGGACGGCAGACGGAAGCCGTATTCGGCCAGCGTCGCCTTGCGGCGAAAGTCGCCGCGATACATGCCGCCGATCTGCGGCACGGTGACATGGCTTTCGTCGATGAAG
>NZ_RZPW01000257.1:0-7797 GCF_003998455.1 Mesorhizobium sp. M7A.F.Ca.CA.001.08.2.1
GGCTTGCACCGAGACATCGAGGCCGCCTGTTGGCTCATCCATGAACACCAGGCGCGGCCCGGTGACGAGGTTGCGGGCAATCTGCAGGCGCTGGCGCATGCCGCCGGAAAAGGCGCGGGGCTCGTCGTCGATGCGGTCCTCGTCGATCTCGACGCGCGACAGCCAGTCGACGGCGGTGGCGCGGATCCTGCCGTAGTGACGGTCGCCGACCGCCATCAGCCGCTCACCGACATTGGCGCCCGCCGACACCGTCATGCGCAGGCCGTCGGCGGGGTTCTGATGGACAAAACCCCAGTCGGTGCGCATCAGGAAGCGGCGCTCGGCCTCGCTCATGCGGTAGAGCTCGCGGAACTGGCCGTCGCGCATGCGGTAGCTGGCGGTGCCGGAGCTCGGTAGCAGCCGGGTCGACAGGCAGTTGAGCAGCGTCGTCTTGCCGGAGCCGGATTCGCCGACGACAGCCAGGACTTCGCCCGGCCACAGGTCGAAGGAGACGTTGTCGCAGCCGACGCGCGAACCGTAGAATTTAGAAAGTGCTGCGACACGCAGCAGCGGTTCGTCGGTCATTGCGCCGGCTCCCTTGTTCCCGAGGCAAGATGGCTTTCTGGAGCAAGGTGGCCGCGATGGCCGTCCGCCCGCCGCTTCTCGCAATGGTCCGTGTCGGAGCAGACGAACATGTGACCGCCATGGTCGTCGAGGATGACTTCGTCGAGATAGACGTTCTCGGCCGCGCACAGCGCGCAGGGCTGGTCGAAGGTCTGGACCTCGAACGGATGATCCTCGAAGTCGAGGCTGACCACTTCGGTGAAAGGCGGCACCGCGTAGATTCGCTTTTCGCGGCCGGCGCCAAACAGCTGCAGGGCCGGCGAGCGGTGCATCTTGGGATTGTCGAATTTCGGCGTCGGCGAGGGGTCCATCACATAGCGGCCCTCGACCTTGACCGGATAGGCATAGGTGGTGGCGATGCGGCCGTGCTTGGCGATGTCCTCGTAGAGCTTGACGTGCATGAGGCCATATTCCTCCAGCGCGTGCATTTTGCGCGTTTCGGTCTCGCGCGGCTCGAGGAAGCGCAGGGGTTCGGGGATCGGCACCTGGTAGACCAGCACCTGGGCCGCCGTCAGCGGATGCTCGGGAATGCGGTGACGGGTCTGGATGATGGTGGCGCTGGCAGTGTCGGTCGTCACCGCGACATTGGCGACTTTCTTGAAGAAGGCGCGGATCGACACCGCATTGGTGGTGTCGTCGGCGCCCTGGTCGATGACCTTCAGCACATCGTCCGGGCCGATGATCGAAGCGGTGACCTGGACACCGCCGGTGCCCCAGCCGTAGGGCATCGGCATTTCGCGCGAAGCGAACGGCACCTGGTAGCCGGGAATGGCGATGCCCTTGAGGATCGCCCGGCGGATCATCCTTTTGGTCTGCTCGTCGAGATAGGCGAAGTTGTAGGTGGCGATGTCGGTCATGGCGATCACATCCACATTGTGCTATCGAATTGGCGTCCAGGACGCGGATACAGGGGCGAATTCAGATGAACTCGACCGGATGGATGCATCTCGGAATTCTGTTGGTGGTGTTCGCCGGCGTCGTTCTCTTCTTCCTTCGGCGCATGATTTTGCCCGGCCCCAAAGAAGGTTCTCAAGGTGAGTCCGTGGGCGTCGGGAATGGTGATTACTCCGGGTATGACGGCTATGGCGGTCATTCCCACGATGGTGGCGGCCATGGTGGCGTCGGGCACTAAATTCATTCCGCAGCCTCCGATCCCCTTGCATAGCGCGCCAGCCGCTCATTGAGCGTGCCTGTGTGCAGTTCGAACATGTGGTTGTCTTCGTCGTAGAAATAGATCGAGCGGCCTTCACCCTCGACGCGCGGGCGCGGCGGGCGCATGTCGAGGCCGAGCCTGCCGATGCGCTCGGCATAGCGGTCGAAATCGGCGTCATCGATCTTGAAGGCGATGTGGTTGTAGCTGCGCTCCGGCAAGGGTTCGCCCTCCATGATGGCGACCCAGATGTCACCGATCAGGAAGAATTTTTCGGGCGACAGCGAGAACTGCCTGGCGTCGCTGGCATAGACTTCGCGTGCGTCGAATACGCCCTCGAGGATTTCGGTCATCCGCTCGAGATCGCGGACGATGAAGGTCATGTGGGAAAGGCCCTCGATCATTCCGCGGCCTCCCGCTTCTCTTCGACCTTCACGGGGTTTTGGCGGGCGTCATATTCGGTGCGCATGCGGCGTACGAGATCGAGTTCTGCCTGGAAGTCGACATAGTGCGGCAGCTTCAGATGCTCGACGAAGCCGGTCGCCTGGACATTGTCGGAGTGCGAGATGACGAACTCCTCGTCCTGGGCCGCGGCGACGACATCCTCGCCGAGCTCTTTCGCGCGCAGCGCCCGGTCGCAGAGTGCCACGGCCATCGCCTTGCGCTCGCTCTGGCCGAAGACCAGGCCGTAGCCGCGGGTGAATTGCGGCGGCGCCTTGGCCGAGCCTTTGAACTGGTTGACCATCTGGCATTCGGTGACGCGGACAGTGCCGAGCGGCACCGAGAAGGGCAGTTCGGGCACGTCGAGCTCCAGCTCGACTTCGCCGATGCGGATCTCGCCGACGAAGGGGTGGTTGCGGGCATAGCCGCGCTGGGTGGAATAGCCGAGCGCCAGCAGGAACCCTTCATCGCCGCGTGACAGCGCCTGCAGGCGGATGTCGCGCGCCATCGGGAATTCGAGCGGCTCGCGGGTGATGTCGCCGGGGACATGGTCCTGCGGCATGTCGCCATCCGGTTCGATCAAGCCTTCGCGGGCGAGGATCGCCGAGACGCGCGGCATGGCTTGCGCTTCCGTCTCGCGCAGCAAGGGCTCGGCGACATCGGCGCCGGCGGCAAGCTCGGGATCGAGCAGCCGGTGGGTGTAGTCGAAGGTAGGTCCGAGCAACTGCCCGCCGGGCAGATCCTTGTAGGTCGCCGACACGCGCCGCTCGACCAGCATGTTGGCGGTGTCGATGGGCCTGGAGTAGCCGAAGCGCGGCAGCGTGGTGCGGTAGGCGCGCACCAGGAAGATCGCCTCGATCATGTCGCCGCGCGCCTGGGCGATGGCGAGCGCGGCCAGTTCACGATCATAGAGCGAGCCTTCGCTCATCACCCGGTCGACGCCGAGCGCCAGCTGCTCGATGATCTGGTCGAGACGAAGGGCGGGCACCGAACGGTCGCCACGCCGGCGGTCGGCCAGCAGGCTGTGGGCGTTGGCGATTGCCGCTTCGCCACCTTTTACCGCGACATACATCTTACGCCTCCATCGTCTTGATGCCCGTCGTGCGCGGTAGGCAGGCGATGCCGCCTGATGTGGCGAGGATGAAGTCGACGCCGCGCGGAAAGCGCTTGATATTCTGCTTCCACTGCTCGACGAAATGGCGTGGTATCTGCGCCGGCGCGATCGTGGCGCTGGTTTCGATGCCAGGACCTTCGAGCAATAGCGGCGTGCCGGAGACCAGATCGCTGACCTGCAGGATCAGCGTGGTCGAGCGGTCGGGATAATCCTGCGTGCCCTGCGAAAAGCCATCGAGCGCCATCATCTCGGCAGGTGCTGCGATCAAGGCGAAATGCGCATCGGCCGGTGTGTTGGCCAATGGCGCGCCGGTATGGAACCCAAGCCATGATCTGATCGCGGTGGAGGCCTGCAAAGCCGGGTCGAGCCAGAGCGGCGTGTCATTGTCGCACAGCGCCAGTGCGATGGCGCCGGCGGTAGCCGAGAGCGGCACCGGCGGGCGGGCGAAGGCCGGCAGCGGTTGCACGCTGCCCGGCCGCGCCATTGCGTCCATCACGGCGCGGAACACGGTCTGGGCGTTGAAGACCGGATCGGCGAACCCGCCCTCGATCGATTGCACAGCTGCGTCCATCAGTCTTCTCCGCGAACCATGGTGAAGAAATCCACCTTCGTTGCCGCCGTCTCGGCGCGGCGTTTTTCGTGCGCCATGGTCAGAGCCGACTGCAGAGGCGCTATCAGTCCGGTCTCGACCTCATTGCGGCGGGCAGGGTCCTGCCATAGGGCGTCGGCGATAGCCGCCAGCTTCGCCTTCTGCTTGTCGCGGCCAAGCGCATAGCAATGGCCGACCTGTCCGGTGGGTAGCCTGACCGTGGCGCGGGTGACGGTCGCCTCGCCGACATTGAAAGGGGCGCCGCCGCCGCCGATGCGGCCGCGCAGGGTGACAAGGCCGGTTTCGGGGCCGCGCAACAGCTCGGCGTCCGAAGGCAGTCCGGCCTCATTCCAGAGCCGCACGATGTCATCGCCGCTGGATTGCGCAAGGGTTGCCATGGCGGCCTTGCGCTCGGCCTGGTCGCGGGCTTCCTGTCCTCGCATGAGCTGTAGTCCTCGTGGCTAAATTTGTCTATTGATATAGACAACTATACAAATTATACCTATTATCTAACGGGTGTCCATGACGGGTGGATGACAGCGATAGAAGACTGGGCGCTGGAAGATTGGGGCAATGATGGTCGGGCGGCTAGCAGCGGACAGCATCGAGCGGCGCAGTGGCGTTTCGCTGTGGCGGCAGATTGCCGACAAGATGCTGCATGCGATCGCCATCGGCGATTTCACGGAGAATGCAGCGCTGCCGCCGGAGGTGGCGCTGGCAGAGCGCTATGGCGTCAACCGCCACACGGTGCGCAGCGCCATATCAGCCCTCGTAAGGGAAGGCGTGCTGCGGGCCGAGCAGGGGCGCGGCACCTTCGTGCTGTCGCGCAAGCGGCTGTCCTATCCGATCGGGGCGCGCACACGGTTTTCGACAGGGCTGCAAGCGCAGACGACGGAACGGCACATCGCCTTGCTCGCCTCGTCGGTCGAGCCGGCCAGCCAGCGCGTCGCCGAGGGACTGGGTCTTGCCAAGGGAGCCGATGTGATCCGCCTGGAAACGCGCGGCGAAGCCGATGGACGGCCGGTGTCGCGCGCTGCTGGCTGGTTCGAAGCCCGGCGCTTTGCCGGCATCGATGCCGCGATGGCCGAGACCGGCTCGATCACCGCCTCGCTGGCGCGGTTCGGCATAGACGATTACCTCAGGCAATCGACCGTGCTGTCGGCGCGCCATGCCGATGCGGCGGACCTTGCCGACCTCGACCTGCAGCCGGGCGCCATCGTACTGGTCACGGTCGCCGTCAACGTCACGCCGGACGGCCAACCAATCCAGTTTTCCGAGTCGCGCTTCCCGGCCGAACGGGTGGAGCTGAAGCTGTCGGCGCTGTAGGGAGTGACGGGCTTATACGAGACCGTGATTTATCTGACTCACGCTGATATCAGACCAGCTCGGTCGCGCTCACTTGCGTCTTGGCGATTGAGGACCGCCTTCCCCCACTCCGTCTCGGCTTCGCCGAGACGGAGTGGGGGTCGACCTGGCTCGGGCGTCGTCAGTTCGGGCTGGGTTCGCCGCCTGCCATGTTATAACCCCACCTCGATCACAGCCTTGATCAGGCCGGATTTCTCATGCGCCCAACGAGCCAGATCGCGCGGCGTGGCGGCGAGTGTGGTGCGGTGTTTGACGAGCTTGGCCAGTGGTACGGCCCCGTTGCGGATCGAGGCGGCGACATGATCGAAGTCGGCGCGCAGCGCGTTGCGGCTGCCGATCAGCGTCATCTCTCGCTTGTGGAATTCCGGGTCGGAAAAGCTGATATCGTCCTTGACGACGGAGACCAGCACCAGCGTTCCGCCATGCGCGACATGGGCGAAGGCCGACTGCACCGACTGGGTGTTGCCGGTGGCGTCGAAGACGACATCGAAGCCTTCGCCTGATGTCGCTTCCCTGACCAGATCGGGCACCGCGCCGCGCGAGCCGTCTAGGGTCTGGAAACCAAGCTCGTTTCCAGCGAAGGCGAGCCTTTCACTGCTCATGTCGAGCAGTGTCACGTCCAGTTCGGCGATGCGGGCGAAGATGGCGGTGCCGAGCCCGATCGGGCCAGCGCCGATGACCAGCGTGCGGGCGCCGGGGTCGGCGCGGGCGCGCCGCACGGCATGCGCGCCGATGGCCAGGAACTCGACGGCAGCGGCGTCGGCCAGCGAAAGGCCGTTGGCCGGATAGAGATTTTGCGCCGGCACCAGGATGCGTTCGCACATGGCGCCGTCGCGATGCACGCCAAGCACCTCGATCCTGACACAGCAATTGGGCTTGCCGTGCCGGCAGGCGATGCACTTGCCGCAGGAAAGATAGGGGTTGACGACGACGGGCTCACCAATGGCCAGTTCGACGCCTTCGCCGGTCTCCATCACGGTACCCGAGACCTCATGACCCATGATGCGGGGATAGGCGAGGAACGGGTGCTTGCCCTCGAAAATGTGGTAGTCGGTGCCGCAGATGCCGACATGGCTGACCGCCACCAGCGCCCAGCCGGGAGGCGGTGCCTCGGGTGCGGGCCGGTCTTCAAGGACAAGATCGCCGGGCGAACGGCAGAGGACGGCTTTCATGCGCTAATCCAGTCATGAAATCGCCGGCCCGTTGGTGTGGCGGACCGGCGGTTGATTGCGGGGTCGCTACTTGCCGCGGCGGCGCAGGCCGTCGAAGTAGACGATGATGATGATCAGCGCGCCGGTGATGATGCGCTGCCAGAACGAGTTGACGTTGAGCAGGTTGGCGCCGTTGTTGATGGTGGCCAGGATGAAGGCGCCGAGCAGCGGCCCATGCACCGAGCCGACGGCGCCGAACAGCGAGGTGCCGCCGATGACCGACGACGCGATCGCCTGCAGTTCCCAGCCCTCGGCCTGCGTCGGGTTGCCGATGCCGATGCGGGCGGCCAGCAGCACGCCGACGAAGGCGGCGCACAGGCCCGACAGCGTGTAGGCCATGTAGATGGTGCGCTGGACATTGACGCCGGACAGGCGCGAGGCCTCGGCGTTGGAGCCGACCGAAAACAGGTATCTGCCCCAGCGGCTGTGGTGCAGGAAGATATAGGCCGGAATGCCGACCAGGATCACCATCCAGAACAGGTTGGGGATGCCGATGAAGGAATTGCGCGAGAAGGCGGTGAAGGTGTCGCTGTTGATGTTGATCGAATTGCCGTTGGTCATCAAAAGGCCGATGCCGCGCAGCGAGGTCAACGTCGCCAGCGTGATGATGAAGGGCGGCAGGCCCATCTTGACGATACCGAAGCCGTGGAACATGCCGATGGCGACACCGACCAGCAGCGTCACCAGAATGGCGAGCCAGATGGGGAAGCCGGCATTGATCATCATGGCCACGACCACGGTGGCGAAGCCGACCACGGCGCCGACCGACAGATCGATGCCGCCGGTGATGATGACGAAGGTCTGGCCGACCGCCATGATGGCGATCATCGAGCCCTGGCGCAGGAGATTGGCTATGTTGTTGGCCGAGGCGAAGCTCGTCGTCGTCACGGAGAGGAGGATCCAGAGCAGAACCAGCAGCGCCAATAGCGTCAGCCCGAACAGGACATTATAGTTGCGCTTCGGTTTTTCGACGGCGATCGCCTCGGTGCTCATATCTGTCCTCCCAGCTTTTCTTGTTTCTCGGCGAGCGCCTGACTGAGAATATCCTCGTGGCTGGCGGCGTGAAAACCGTGCGTCGCCACCAGTTTGCCGCGCCGGAACACATGCAGCGTATCGGCGAGTTCATAGACTTCCGGCAGATAGGACGAGATCAGGATGATGCCGGCGCCCTTTGACAAAAGCGCGCCGAACAGGCGGTAGATCTCGGCCTTGGTGCCGACATCGACGCCGACGGTCGGTTCGTCGAAGATGAACAGCTTGGCGCCGTGCGCCAGCCATTTGCCGATGACGATCTTCTGCTGGTTGCCGCCCGACAGGCTGGATG